>JAGCXJ010000090.1 GCA_017961385.1 Lachnospiraceae bacterium | reverse complement strand
GTCCTGATGAATGCTATGCTTTTTTAATGATAGATCCGACCAGCGACCTTGCCGATCATCTTAAAGAGAGATTCCTTGTTGAAGGTTCGCCCGTAAGATTAAAGGTGACAGCAACGTTTGCTTATTCTGAAGCTTTTGATGATGAGATTATCAAGGAAAGAGTGAGCGAATGGCTAAGGGATGCTGGATTTAGTGACAAAAAATCAAAGGATGAAGTAGAAGACTACAGGATCATAAAGCTTATAAAGGAGATTAAGGATTATAAACATCTTGAGGAGAATATTGCACAGATAGCTTTACGTTATAATCTTTCTGAAAGCAGATTGTCGCATGCGTTTAAGGAAAATGTCGGGATATCATTAAAAGGATATCTTACGATCGCGAGATTAAAGTATGCATACAGACTCGTGATGGAAGGAAAGAGCAAGACATATGCATCTTATGAAGCGGGATTTTCATCTCCTGCACACTTGGCTTATATCTGCAAGAAACAGATGGGGATCTCCATTACCGATGTATTGAGGTGAAATATACACAAAACTTTACCATGCAAAAGAATAAAAAATGATTGTAGCGGATTTTTGAAAGCATCTCCTTGCATCCGGCTGTAGATTATTTACAGAAGATGAAAGGAGATTTTTTATGAATGATTCAAGATATCTGAAGAAAACAAAAATGCTCGACTATGAAGATCCTTTAATTTCAGATCTTATAAAAAGTAAGGGATGGAAGGATCTTGATCAATTTGAAAGGATAGTTTCTATCTATAACTTTGTAAGAGATGACATTCTGTTTGGATATAACATTGACGATGACATAAGCGCATCAAGGGTATTAAAGGACGGATACGGCCAGTGCAATACAAAGGGAACTCTTTTTATGGCTCTTTTGAGAGCATGTGATATCCCCTGCAGGGTTCATGGTTTTACCATTGATAAAAAGCTTCAAAAGGGAGCAATGACAGGGTTTGTTTATAAGAATGCACCAGAGAATATTTTTCATAGCTGGGTTGAGATATTCTTTGAAGATAAGTGGTACGAGATAGAGGCTTTTATTGTCGATAAGAAGTACCTTGGAAAGCTTCAGAGTATCAACAGAGAATGCAAGGGTGCTTTTTGCGGCTATGGTGTGGGCGTTAAGGACTTCGAGCACCCGGTGATCGACTTTAACAGAAATAATACATATATTCAGAGTGAAGGGATAAATCAGGATTTTGGTGTGTATGATTCACCCGATGACATGTTAATAGAACACCATCAGGAACTGACACCTCTAAAAAAACTTGCTTTTCGTTTTATTGGCAGACGTTTGATGAACAGGAACGTGAAAAAGATAAGAAACAGCAGGATATGATCTATCGCAATATTGGTATTTATGCTGTATAGTATTCAAAAAGGAGAAATATCATGAATATCACATACAGAAAACTGACAAATAATGATCTGGATACATTTATTGATATGCGTATCAGACAGCTTAGAGAGGAAGGCGCGACAGAGGATATAGATCTTGTTGCGCCATTAAGAGATTATTATGACAGACATATATCTGACGGGACATTTGTTTCATGGCTTGCTCTTGACGGAGATAGGATAATAGGCACAAGCGGCATGTCTTTTGTTGAAAAACCGCCGTATTTTAGCTGTCCTTCGGGAAGGATAGGTCTGTTATCGAGCATGTTTACTGATCCTGACTACAGGAGAATGGGAATAGCAAAGGAGCTGCTAAACAGAGTAGTCGAGGAAGCAAGAGCCTATGGCTGCGGTGCTGTACAGATAACTGCTTCCGATATGGGGGTAAAACTCTATACAGCATACGGTTTTGTTCATAACCAGAATTTCATGCAGTACAGGCTATAAGTTTTTTGTAATTGACTTAAGCCGAAAAACATGGATAAATATTTATATGAATGAAAAACCAAATGATCTCCTTTTAAAAAAATACGAAGAACTTAAAAACTACCTAAGATCCATGGAAAGCGTTGCGGTCTCTTTTTCCAGCGGAGTAGATTCCACTTTTTTGCTGTATGCTGCAAAGCAGGCACTTAATGATAAGGTTCTGGCAGTAACTGCAACTTCTTGCTCATTTCCCGTAAGGGAGCTTAATGAGGCAAAAGAATTTTGCAAAGAGCAGAACATCCGCCAGGTCATAGTCCAGTCAGAAGAGCTTAAGATAGAAGGTTTTTCACATAACCCGAAGAACAGATGCTATCTGTGCAAGCATGAGCTTTTTGAAAAGATAAGGGATATAGCCAATAAAGAAGGGATCAGGGAAGTTGTCGAAGGATCAAATCTTGATGATAACGGCGACTACAGACCCGGACTTAAAGCTATAGCAGAACTGAAGATAAAAAGTCCTTTAAGAGAAGTGGGATTTTCAAAAGAAGAGATCAGGATACTCTCAAAGTATCTCTCTCTTCCGACATGGAACAAACAGTCTTTTGCCTGTCTTTCGAGCAGATTTCCCTACGGAGAGGAAATAACAGAAAAGAAGCTAATGATGGTGGACAGGGCAGAACAGTATCTTCTCGATCTGGGATTTAATCAGCTGCGTGTCAGGATCCACGGAAATATCGCAAGGATAGAGCTGTTACCTGATGAGTTTGATAAATTTATGAAAGAGAATATCAGGGAGGATGTATATCTTCGATTTAAGGAGATAGGCTTTACATATGTGACACTGGATGTAAAGGGATATCGTACGGGCAGCATGAATGAGACGCTGACTGAAGATGAGAAGAAATAAATAATCATATTGATTATAAGATACAGGAACTCTCGATGGTTGTACCAGGGAGTTCCTTTTTAATGGTCAAAAGAAACAGGTATATGTTAAAATCATAAAAAAGAGAAGGGGGAAAGCATGGATTACAGCACAAAGATATCTGAAAGAATGTGGAATCAGCCGGATAAGGGAGAATTAGAGGCTAAAAGAGAGCTCACTTTCATCGATGATATCGTTCAGAAAGCATATATTCAAAGACAGCTGCTGTCAAATCTGGACGGGATAAAAACCGTCTTTGACGGCGGTGCGGGGAGCGGTCGATTTTCTATTCTGTTGGCAAAGCAGGGTCTTAATGTAACGCATTTTGATATATCACAGCCTATGATCGATAAGGCAAGAGAGCTTGCTAAAGATGAAGGTGTAGAAGATCGCATTACCTTTGTTAAGGGCGCACTTGAAGATCTGTCTGCTTTTAAAGACAGATCCTTTGATCTTGTTATTTCTTTTGATTCACCTATTTCCTATACATATCCCAATCAGAACAAGACAATAAAGGAGCTAGTAAGGCTTGCAGACAAAAAGATAATGATCAGTGTATCCAGCAGACTCGGAGCTTTGCCTTATCTGTCAAACCCGATTCAGAAGAATCAGTTCATTCTGGATAAAGACAGCAGGGATGAGTGGGTAAGATGGTGTCTTGACGGCAGGGATCAGATGATAGAGAGCTTCTCATTAAATAAAGAGAGTCTATTTAAGACTTATGAAACCGGTCTTATGTGTGATGTCAAAGAAGCAAAGGAAGCATATGACAGGGGAGAAGTGCCATGGAGCATATCCTATCATTTCATGCCGGATGAACTTAAAGAGATACTGACAAGGTATGGAGTCAAGAACATATCAATGGCAGGACCGGGTGCATTTGCAAGGACAATACCGAATGAGATCCTTGTAAAGATAATGAATGATGAAGAGAAGAAAAAGGATTTCCTCGATTTTTGTTACATATATGACAGCAATCCATACGTCTGCGGCATGGGAAAAGACAATCTGTTTGCCAAAGGCGATATCAAATAGAAAGGATGAGAACAATGATCACAAGAGATGAAGCTTTAGAACTATTAAAGAAATACAACAAGGATCCGTTTCATATTCAGCATGCTATCACCGTCGAGGCTGTTATGAGATGGTATGCCGAGAATCTCGGATATGCGGATGAAAAAGATTACTGGGGGATCGTGGGTCTCTTGCATGATATAGACTTTGAACTCTATCCTGATGAACACTGCTTAAAGGCGCCTGAGCTTTTAAGAAATGGCGGAGTGGATGATGACATCATTCATGCTGTATGTTCACATGGATACGGGATCACGGTAGGAAACGGAGTAACGATCGATGTAGAACCTGTACGCGAAATGGAGAAAGTGCTTTTTGCGGCAGATGAGCTTACGGGACTTATCTGGGCAGCAGCATTAATGAGGCCTTCAAGATCCACAAAGGATATGGAGCTTAAGTCCCTAAAGAAAAAGTACAAGAGCAAGGGATTTGCTGCCGGATGTTCAAGAGAAGTCATTGAAAGAGGGGCGCTTCAGCTTGGATGGGAGCTTGACAAGCTTCTTGAGATGACTCTTAAGGCAATGGCAGAGAGTGAAGATATGATAAATCAGCAAATCTGAGGTAAATATGAAATACAGTATTATCAATTATGAGGTTATCGGAGAAGGAATGCCGGTACTTATCATTCATGGATGGGGTATAAGCAGCCTGACCATGAAAGGAGCTTTTGAACCTGTCTTTTGTAAGATACAGGGATATAAGAGATTCTATATAGATCTTCCCGGAATGGGTGATTCCGAACGCGGAGATGTTAAGAATTCAGATGATATGCTCAAGATTTTGCACGAATTTGCAGTGAATGTCATAAGAGATAAGTTTATGATAATCGGGCAGTCTTACGCAGGTCTGCTTGCAAGAGGTTTTGTGAACAGATACCCTGAAATGATAGAAAAGATCATTTTGCTGGTCCCGTGCATGATACCTGGTGTAAGACAGGGGCAGGTTGAACCCCTGACAGTGGTACAAAGGGATGAGGATTTTTTATCTACGCTGACTAAAGAGCAGTATGACAGTTTTACACAGATGAACGTAGTGCTTACTAAAGAGGTCTGGGATCGATATGAAAAGTATCTGATGCCTGCTCTTAACAGTGCAGACTGGGATTTTTTAAACAATGTGTTAGAAGGAAGTTTTTCGTTTGATGTCGATGACCTTAAGGATAAGTGTGAGATCCCGACACTGATCATAGCTGCAAAGAAAGATTGTGAAGTCGGATATAAAGATCAGTTTGATCTTATGAGGATCTATACAAATTCCACATACTGCGCGGTTGAAAATGCCGGTCATAATCTTCAGATCGAGCAGCCTGAAGTATTTGAGAGTATAGTAAAAAGCTGGCTTCAGACACATTAACGGGAGATAAAAATGGATCCGAGAGATTATCTTAATATTCTGCATGTGGCAGAAAGACTTAAGGATACGATAAGACACTGTACTACCAGCAAAAGAAGGAAAGAAAGCGTAGCGGAACACAGCTGGAGAGTATCTTTAATGGCATTTCTTTTAAAGGACGAGTTTCCCGATGTGAATATGGACAGGGTTGTAGATATGTGTCTTATTCATGATCTGGGAGAATGCTTTACAGGTGATATCCCTGCTTTTGTAAAGACCGATTCAGACAGAGAAGTCGAGGATTCTTTACTTAATGAGTGGGTTGGCAGCCTGCCAAAACATGTATCAGAAAACATGTCATCTCTTTATAGGGAGATGGATGCTCTGGAAACAAAAGAGGCAAAGCTTTACAAGGCACTTGATAAGCTTGAAGCACTCATACAGCATAATGAATCTCCAATCGATACATGGGCTGAAAACGAGTATGAGCTTAATAAGACGTATGCATTTGATACAGTTGCATATTCGAAGTGGCTTACCGATTTAAGAAATGAGATATTAAATGACACGATAGAAAAGATCGATAATGAGAAAACAGATGTCAGTGATCTTTTGAATAACCTTGACAGGCTTCATTCTACCCAGATGGGGATAGAGAGGATCAAAAAGAATCTTAAGATAAATGAGGATGTTGTTGATTTCTGCAGACAAAGGATCATGAGCAGGGATGCTCTGATCAAAAGAGAAGGAAAGAACTGGTATATACAGACCGGTGATTGTGTGATCACAGTTAATGCAAAGAGCTATACGATAATCACGGCACATAGAAAATAAGAGAAAATTAAAGGCCATTGAAAAACAGGCAACGTGCACTGAAGGAGTATATATAATTCAAACGACAATGAAGCGTGAAAGGTAAATGAGGCAATAGAAAGATTCATTGAAGATACATGAGTTAAAGTATTCAAATACGAATACATATCTTATAGAAAACAGTAATGTAAGGCTGCTGTTTGACACAGGCTGGGCCGGAAGCTTTTTGGCTTTCTGCAAATGCATGGGTCAGATAGGGATTCCGGTTCAGAGTATCGACTATATCATGATCTCGCATTTTCATCCGGATCATATGGGGATAGCTTCCGATATAGCTTCTCTGGGAGCTAAGATCGTTGTCTTTGACGTGCAGAAGGATTTTATTCATTTTTCGGATGAGATCTTTAATAAAGAAAACAAATATAACTTTAATCCGATCGATGATGAAAAGATAAGCCTTGTATCTGTTGATAAAAGTAAGGAATTCTTAAATAAGATCGGATTAGACGGGATAGTCATTCATACTCCCGGACACAGCGATGACAGTATTTCTCTGTATCTTGATGAAGGATATCTGTTTGTCGGAGATCTGAATCCTCTTTACGAGCTTGAGCTTCACAAAGGAACTCTGATAGAAAAAAGCTGGAACAGACTGCTTTTGCTTGGACCGAATAAGATCTACTACGGCCATGCAAAGAGCGTGATCCTTGATAACGGCAAAAAAGAAGATACTGTTAATGATGACAGGTATTATCAGGTAAAGGAGATAATACATCTTATCGATAAAGGCATGACTTTAACAAAGATACATAAAAAGACAGGAGCCGATATTACTGTTATCGAGGATGTGACAAGAATGTATCTTACTCATCAGAATGTAACAGTACAGGGAATACTCGACAGGATAGAGATAAAGGGAAAATGATATGGGATACGAGATCATAAGAGCCATAGAAGAATGGCAGAGAGCGGGAGCATATTCTGTACGCATCCAGGGAATGAACCGTCAGCATCATATATCATTAAGAGAAGAATTTGATGAGCATGATAATGATAAAACCAGATATATTGTGATAAGTGATGACGGATATCCTGTAGCGACCTGCCGCTTTTATGAGATAAATGACACGGAAGTGATACTTGGCAGAGTAGTGG
>JAGCXJ010000089.1 GCA_017961385.1 Lachnospiraceae bacterium | reverse complement strand
TGCATGCGCAGAGCATGAGTGCCATTCCGATAAATAATGTGCTGAGTATTGATATCTTTTTCATTGTTTTCATTCCTTTTTATTTTACTTGTTAACACAGGCAAGCTCTGTCATGCCAATCAGCTCTTTTCCTGCAAATCTCATCTCTATGATATAAGGCATCTTATTTACTATCCTTAAAAAATCATCAAGGCCAAAATCGTTTTTGAAATGATTTATTATCATGCTTAAAGCTGTTCCGTGAGTACCTATGACGACAGTTTTGTTTTCATAATCATCCAGTATCTGATAAAGCGCTTCGATGTTTCTTTCCTGAACAGAAAAAAGATTCTCTCCGCCTTCTTCGGCAAAGGAAAAATCTGCCCATCTTTTTTCAAGAAACTCAGGCAGATGGCTTCCCACCTGTCGCTCTCTTAACCTTTCATCGGTATGGATCGTTTTTTCAAAGTATTCGGCTGCAGGTCTTATAGTCTCAATGCTTCTTGTATAGGGACTGGATAAAAAGGCATCTATCTTTCGTGCCTTAAGTGTGTGAAGCACGATATCTCTGTCTTTTTTGCCTTCCCTGCTCAGATCTCTTGTCCTGTCATCCTCTTTGTAATCTGCCTGTGCATGTCGCACAAATATGATAGTTGTCATTTTTCTCAGTCCTGTCTTGCCAGTCCGTATCCGTTATAGCCTTCCATTAAAGGATGCCAGAATCTTACAGTCAGGTTGCATTCTCTTCTTTGACCGCATGATCTTTCTATGCTCTCCTCAGCCATCTCAATGATATGCGATTCAAGCTCATCCTTTATCTTATCTCTACCTAGGCTTATATAGTCATCGGTCTCGTATACGATATTGATCCCGGGTAAGCTGTTCGCATAGATGTTTTTTGGTCCCTTTTTAAGTCTGCTTATCAGATATCTGTTAACATCTTCCTTTTTATCATATGCAAATGACCTGTAGCAAAAAGTCTCGTAGCGGCCTGCTCCGATATACATCATTTCATCAAAGAAGAGTTCTTTTTCTTTAGGAGAGCTGTTTAATGAATCGGACCACAATGAAAGGATCCTTGATCTTGCCCCGGTATCTATCAGCCCCATTCTTTCCGGTTTTCCTATTATCCTGTCATAGGAATCAGAAACAGCAAGAAGCTTAAGATACGGAACCTTTTTATCGCTGTTTTTAGCAATAAAACAGCTCTCTTTAACAGACATCACCTGTATGTCTGCTATGTTAAGGTCAAGTTCTTCTCTTAACGAGCTTATGAAGCTTTGTTTTAATGTATCAGATATCGTACTCATGGTTTTAGTTTTTTCAGAACAGACTGAATATGAAAAGGAATGCAAGAACAAAGATGATAAGCGCGATCGCCAATATCACCGAGTAGATGATTATCAGGATACGGCTGAATTTAGTGTTGTATTTCATTCTTGCGATTATGGCAAGCACCCATGCCCAGATATAGGATCCTATCCCGACGATCATCTTGAAAAACTGCGCCGCTATATCAAGACCTATTTCGTTGCTGCCTCTGACAGTCAGTCTGATCAGCGGCGGGACAGCGAACATCAATATGAGTGAGATTATACAGAGAGTATTTTCTTTTTTCATCTCATCCTTATCTTTCTCTTGTCTATGTTATGTAAACCAAATATATCCTTATATTTAATCGACTCTTTCGACATATGCTCCGAACGGACACAGCGAGAGCTTTGCGATCTTGAAAAACTGCATCCCGAAGGGTATCCCCACTACCGTAATACAGAAAATGACCCCGATGACAAGATTTAGAAGCGCAAGTTCTATGCCTCCCAGAAAGAACCAGCAGATATTTAAAAGAAAGGATACGGCTCCTCCTTCATATCTTATTTCCTTTCCGAAGGGATTTAGAGAGATAGATGCAAGCTTGAAGCACTGCAGTCCCACGGGAAGACCTATGATGGATATGCACCACATGATCCCCACTATGATCCAGCAGACTGCGCTTAACGCTCCCCCAAGCAGTATCCAGATGATATTTCCCAAAAGTCTCATTATCTTTTACCTCTTGATCATCTTAGCAGGGCAAACATGTTTTCAGTACTGTTTTTTATGTCTTCCCTGTAAAATTTTGCGACATACTCAAGCATAGAAGTTACATCTCCGCTCTTTTCTCCGACCTTTATCGAGCTTACAAGATCAAACGGAAAGATCTTTTCACGATTAAGCGCCTCTGAAAGTGGATTTCCCATGCTCACATAGTCGCAGGCTCTTAAGATCTTTTCTTTTAGCGATCTGTTGTAGACAGTCTTTGAGCAGAAAGTGAGTGCTTTGTGAATCGGCACTCCGCAGTCATAAAATATTGCCATGTTGTCGGTAAAGTCCGCAAGCTCGCTCTTTAGGATGAGCTTTCCGATCTTTGGAAATTTGATGAGCACATTTGAGATCATCAGATTCTTTCTTGAAAGAGTCTTGCCACTACTGATAACAAGCAGGATAAGAATAATGATCCCGAAGATCGCTGCTATAAAAATGGCTGCTATTGCAAGATGATCAAAAACCGCGCTTACAGCAAGTATCGCGCATATAAGGATACACAGAACAAAGACAGGATATATCGATGCCTGCATAATCCGACGCCTGGTAGTAACTTTTGTATCAAACAAAACAGCCATCTTTGAAAAGGCCTTGTCAACATGTCCGGTCTGTTCGGTTACATATACGGCATCGACAAGCTCGGGAGTATATATGG
>JAGCXJ010000088.1 GCA_017961385.1 Lachnospiraceae bacterium | reverse complement strand
GGCTATGTTGCTTGCTTTGAGCGCTATAGTCAGAGCGCAAACAAGCTCATCTTCATCAAGCTCATCAGAATCACACAGCTTTTCAAAGTATTCTGATGCAGCCAGATAGTTACTCTCATTACCTGCTATGTAGAGTTCTTTTATGTATATATCAAGAAGCCTTTTAGATATGACCTCTGTGTCACTTATCATCTTTTCAAATCTTGCAAGATCCCTGCCTGCATGTACAGAAGCGGGACGGTGGATTATCTCTATATCACTGTCATATATGACAGGATCTAGCAGGACCTGCTCGTGTATAGGTTCATTCCATATAAATGAACGGACTCTCTTATAGAGCTTTGGACGAAGTTCCTTGTCAAAGTTATAGATCGTGTTGTTCTCAAGCTGATTGCAGTAATACATCTGAACTATCTCGATCTCGGGCAACAGCGTGTCCTTCAGTTCAAGAAACTTTCCTATGTTTTCTTCATCAAGCTCCTCGTCCGCATCGGCACAGTATATGTAATCACATCCTGCAAGCGAAAATGAATAGTTGCGCGCATCGCTAAAGCTACCGGTCCAGGCAAAATCATATATCTTATCCGTATATTTTTTTGCGATATCTTTTGTCCCATCATCTGAGCCGGTATCTACAACAATGATCTCGTCTGCGACAGGCACAAGGCTTTTTAAGCATCTTTCAAGGCAATGCTCTTCATTCTTTACTATCATGCACACACTTACTGTGATCATATAACCCCTCCGTAAAGCTGTTTTTTCTATTTTAACACGTATAGCGGATTAGGGGTTTTTATTTTGTCAAAAAATGCAAAATATATGTATTGACATCCAATATTATATGATGTATAGTATGTTCAGAAAACGATATTATACATCGTATAGCATACAGGGATTAAACAGAAGGGAGATAAAAATGGTCTTTAACACAGGATCTGCACTTCTGGATGCCATAGTCTTAGCTATAGTAAGCAAGGATGAAGAAGGTACCTACGGTTACAAGATAACGCAGGAAGTCAGAACGGTCATAGAACTTTCGGAATCCACACTCTACCCGGTACTTCGAAGACTGCAAAAGGATGAATGCCTTGAAGTCTACGACAAGGAGCATGCCGGCAGAAATCGCCGATACTACAAGATCACGGAAAAAGGTTGTGCGATGCTAAAAATGTACTATACAGAATGGCATTCATATTCAAAAAAGGTTACATATCTTTTTGAGGAGGGGAGAATACATGGATAAACAGCAATTCCTTGCAGAATTGAAGCAGCTTCTCGGAGATATCCCGGCAGTAGAGAGAGATGAAGCTCTTGAATACTACGAGGATTACTTTGAGGATGCCGGAGTAGAAAACGAATCTACTATATTAAAAGAGCTTGAGAGTCCGGAAAAGATCGCTTTCATGATAAAGGCAGGATTAAGAGATTCGGATAAGAGCATAGGTGAATTCACCGAGACAGGATTCAGCGGCTACGGTCCGGCTTACAAGGACGAGGTAGCCAATACAATACCAAACAGTGATGACAGAGGTTTTACGACAAGAAGAGACGGCAAGGGAATGTCACTTTTACTGATAATCCTTTTAGTGCTTGCAGCTCCCATATGGGTTCCTGTAGCCTTCGGACTGCTTGCAGCTTTATTCGGAATATCCCTCGCAGTATTTGCATGGATATTTGCTATCGCGATCGCAGGTATCGGATGCATAGTTGTCGGAGCGATAATCCTCATTGTTGGAGTACCGGGCATATTTACACTGCCGGCAGGCGGTATACTGATAACGGGCTTAGGCCTTTTAACGATAGGAATAGGAATCCTATTAACTATGGCAGGAACCGCTCTTATTCTAAAGGCTGTTCCGGCAGTGTTAAAACTGATCGCAAAGCTTATAGGAGCGGTCATATCAAAATTCAGTTTATATAGAAAGGGGAGAGTAGAGGTATGAAAGTATCGACAAAGGTTGCGCTTGCAAGTGCTGCAGGACTGATACTGGCCGGAGGCATCATGTGCGCCATAGGATTTGGAATGGGCGGATGGGCCGCAGCGCTTGAGATTACGGATCACAGCCCGTACCTGGATCTGAGGGACGGAATCGCTGTCGGATACGATGCACTCGGCAACATGAGTAAAGATGGGGATTATACTATGTCATTCAAATCCGAGTATATAGAAAACCTGGATTTTGAGATCGGTGCATCGGATGTTAAGATAGTAGATAACACTACCGATAACAACATCAATGTAACGGTAAAAAATTCCAGCTATGCAAGCGATGACAGTGATCATAGTTTAAGACTCAAGATAAAAGGAAAGGCCGGCGGAAAGAGTGAGGTCATAATAGCCATACCAAAGGGCAAGGACTTTAACAACATAAAGCTTGAGATCGGTGCTACGGATATGGATGTAGAATCATTTATCTGCTACAATCTCAGAATATCAGCGGGAGCCGGAGACGTTACGATCGGTGATCTTTTGAGTGACAACTATACTGAACTTAAGGTAGCAGCAGGCGGACTTACAATAAACAATGCCAAGTTAAAAAATCTTGATCTTGAATGCGGAGCAGGTGATGTTCAATTTACCGGCATAATCGAAGATGATCTTAATGCAGAATGCGGCATGGGCAATATAACCCTTAATCTTATCGACAAAGCAGAAAATCATAAGTTAGATCTTGAAGCTGCCATGGGAAATATCACTTATAATGGTAAGAGCTTGAGCGGTTTTGTCAATGAGATCGAGGAAGGCAGTGACGAAGAGTCACAGTATGAGATTGAATGCGGTATGGGAAATATCGATATAACATTTACAGAAGACTAAAAAGAAAGGTAGGTATATACTATGAAAGAATTAAAGAAATCAAACACAAACAGAGTTGTATGCGGAGTATGCGGAGGACTCGGAGAATATTTTAACGTTGACCCCACAGTAGTAAGACTTTTATGGATCGCATTTTCACTGATGGGCGGTTCGGGAATCCTTGCTTACATCATCGCAGCAGTAATAATGCCTGAGAACAACTAAATAAATGATATCTAAGGGACGTGCTTGTCACGTCCCTTTTTACGTTTATATAAAGATGATATAATCATAAGCATGAGAACGATACAGGGAATGATATTTACAATAAAAGACGGATTTGTGCCGGGGATTGTTTCTATCGATGACGGAATCATCAAAGGTGTTGAGTTTTTTGATGATGAAAAGCTTGCATCTGATCAAAGAAAAAAGTATGTGATACCCGGACTTATCGATATGCATATGCACGGATGCATATCTTTTGATACCTGTGATGCTTCATATGAGAGTCTTAAGCATATGGCAGAATATGAAAGAGCAAACGGTATCACTTCGTTCTGTCCTACCAGCATGACTCTGCCAAAGGAAAAGCTGATCGATATATGTCATTGCATAAGAAACGGAGTTGAAAAGATCTCCGGTATTGTCGGGCTGTATCTGGAAGGACCTTTCATATGTGAAAAGAAGGCAGGTGCCCAGGACAGGCGACATATCATCAAGCCTGATAAGGAGCTTTTTGATCTTCTATATAAGGAATCCGCAGGAAATATCAAAGTGGTCGCGATAGCGCCCGAAACAGAAGGCGCTATGGATTTCATAGCTTCAAACAAAGACAGGGTCATCTGTTCCATAGCTCATACTATGTCAGATTATAAACAGGCGATCGATGCGTTCGAAGCCGGTGCAAGGCAGGCTACTCATCTGTTCAATGCGATGAGAAGAACAGATCACAGAGATCCGGGCTGTGTGGAAGCTGTTATGGATCGTAATGAGGTTTTCGC
>JAGCXJ010000087.1 GCA_017961385.1 Lachnospiraceae bacterium | reverse complement strand
CGACAAGGTCACGCATTTCGTGCACTGACTCTTCCGATACATGGAGAGCGGCATGGCTCCCGACGGCATGAAGCGCGAGATTGCCGCGGCGCTTGCGGCGGTGGCGGACAGGATGCTCGCGAACGTCACCGGGGCGAACGGCTGGAATGCGCTCGACGCGGACGGCAGGCCGGATGCGAAGGGCCTGCTCAAGATGTGGAACGTCAGGTGGAGGTCCGCTTGGACACGATAAGGTTAAAGTAGGTGAAAGACTCTTAGCACAAAATTTTGGTAATGCTACCGAGTTATGGGAAATATCGTATGGTTGCTCACGGTGTGGCGCATCTATGGGTACCGAAACGGAAATTAGATAAGAGTTTTATAACAGAATTTACTTGCAATAAAAGAAACGTTATGCTAGAATAAGCATTTGTGAAATATTATTCCTTGCTCCGAGCAAAACGGGGCCAGAGTCCAAAAGGAGGTAAAAAGCATGAACAAGTATGAATTAGCCGTTGTTGTCAGTGCTAAGATCGAAGATGAAGAAAGAGCTGCTGTAGTCGATAAAGTTAAAGCTTATATCGAGAGATTCGGCGGACAGATCTCAAACGTTGATGAATGGGGTAAGAAGAGACTTGCTTACGAGATTCAGAAGATGCACGAGGGATTCTACTACTTCATCCAGTTCGAAGCAGAAGCGACTGCTCCCGCTGAGATCGAGAGCCGTGTTCGTATCATGGACAACGTTATTAGATTCTTATGCATCAGACAAGACGAAGCATAAAGGAGAGATCATATGAATAAAGTTGTTCTTATAGGACGTTTAGCAAGAGACCCTGAGGTCAGATATTCACAGAATGATACATCAATGGCGATAGCAAGATTTTCACTTGCTGTTGATCGCAGAAGATCAGCCAACAATCAGGATGGACAGTCAGCTGATTTTATCAGCTGTGTTGCGTTCGGACGTACTGCTGAGTTTATCGAGAAATACTTTACCAAGGGTCGTCGCATAGGCGTTTATGGACACATTCAGACAGGTAGTTATACCAACAAGGAAGGTGCTAAGGTTTATACAACTGATGTAGTTGTTGATGAAGCTGAGTTTGTTGAGAGCAGAGGTGATAATACCGCAAGCGATTCGGGATTTACAGCTCCTGCACAGAATCAGGCCGCACCTGCCGGTGACGGATTCATGAATATTCCGGACGGAATAGATGAGGATCTGCCATTTAACTAATGTTTAATTTGAATAGGAGGCATTACAATGGCTTTTAATAAGACAGAGCGTAGCGCTGACGGTCCTAAGAGAAGACCTGGCGGAATGCGCAGAAGAAAAAAAGTTTGCGTTTTTTGTGGAAAAGATAATACTATAGATTACAAAGATACAGCTAAGCTTAAGAGATACGTATCAGAGCGCGGCAAGATCCTTCCCAGAAGGATCACAGGTAACTGTGCTAAGCATCAGAGAGCTCTTACAGTTGCTGTTAAGAGAGCACGTCACTTGGCTCTTATGCCTTACGTTGCAGAGTAATACGTAGTACACGTTTAAAAAGACACTTTTCGGTTTGTTCCGGAAAGTGTCTTTTTGTTCTTATGGTAAAAAACATATAAAAGTGGTATGATAAAAAAGGTGTGTTGTCACCACTTATGTGGATTAAAAGGATAGCGTAGATTATTTATGAGATCAAAGATTAAGGTAAAAGGTGCGCTGCATCTGTATCTGTATGCACTCTTATATATCACCATCATGCTGGCGATCGTTGCCATCATAGTCGCATTTTCCCCGCAGTATGCAGGACTGGGGATCGGTATCACTGCAGTGATCAGTTTTATCATGTTTCTTGTTCTGTATGTCAGAAAAGGAAATATCATCGTAGACGATCTGGTAAGCTTCGCTACACAATACGGACAGGTTCAGAGCAAGCTGCTTAAGGAGATGGAGCTTCCTTATGCACTTTTGGACGAGGATGGCAAGATCATATGGAGCAACCATGAATTTGAGGATCTGATCCACAAAAAGAACGCATCCGGAAAATCTATCACATCACTTTTTTCAGAAGTTACACTTGATAAATTAAACGCAGAAGAGGATTACGGTATTCTGCCGATATCCTATGACAACAGAGAATTCAGTGCAAGATACAGAAGGATAGCATTAGACGGCATGATAAAGCACAGCGATCTTGTAGACGGTGACGACTATGAAGGATATATGACCGCGCTTTACATGTTTGATGAGACGGCCTTAAAGATAGCTTTAAGAGAAAACGATGACCAGTCACTTGCTGTTGCCCTCTTGTATCTTGATAACTACGATGAAGCCCTTGAAAGTGTTGAAGAGGTAAGACGTTCACTGCTCACCGCTCTCATCGACAGAAAAGTCAACAAGTATATATCTTCCCTTGACGGTATCTCAAAGAAGATAGAAAAGGATAAGTTCCTTATCATACTCAGAAAGAAGTCTGTCAAACAGCTTCAGGAGAGCAAGTTCGATATTCTTGAGGAAGTCAAGACTGTTAACATAGGCAACGAGATGTCGGTTACCATCAGTATGGGTGTTGGACTTGACGGACTTACCTATTCACAGAATTATGAGTTTGCAAGAGCAGCTATAGATCTGGCACTTGGACGAGGCGGAGACCAGGCTGTTGTAAAGACAAACGATCAGATAACCTACTACGGCGGAAAGAGCCAGCAGGTTGAGAAGAATACGAGAGTCAAGGCAAGAGTAAAGGCTCATGCCCTTCATGAGATAATCACTAGCAAGGATAGAGTCCTTATCATGGGTCACAGGATGGGAGATGTTGACAGCTTCGGTGCTTCTGTCGGTATTGCCCGTATCGCAAAGACGCTTGAAAGAAAGGCACATATCGTAATCAACGATGTATCGGCTTCATTAAAGCCCATGAGGGATCTGTATGTGAGCCAGGATGATTTTGAGGAAGATATGTTAGTCACGGGCGAGCAGGCTGTCGATCTTGCAGGAAGCGGAGCAGTGCTAGTAGTCGTTGACGTTAATAACCCCAGCATTACGGAATGCCCTGATCTTCTTAAGATGTGCAAGTCCATAGTTGTACTCGATCATCACAGACAGGGTACTGAGACGATAGAGAATGCAACTCTTTCATATGTGGAAGCATATGCTTCTTCAGCATGTGAAATGGTCACAGAGATACTCCAGTATATTTCTGACGGCATAAAGCTGAAGGCTGAGGAAGCGGATATACTCTATTCGGGAATGATGCTCGATACGAGCAACTTTATGACAAAGACCGGTGTAAGGACATTTGAGGCAGCGGCATATCTAAGAAGAGCCGGAGCGGATGTATCGCGTGTAAGAAAGCTGTTCAGAGATGATGCGGATGCTTATAAGGCAAAAGCCGATACGGTCAGTCATGCTATCGTTTACAGAGACGCGTTTGCAATCTCGTCTTGTACAGCTGAACAGGGTATACAGAGTCCTACCGAAGTAGGTGCTCAGGCAGCCAATGATCTGCTTAATATAAAGGGAGTAAAAGGCAGCTTTGTATGTACGCCTTATCAGGACAAGGTATATATAAGCGCCAGATCCATAGACGAAGTCAATGTTCAGATAATAATGGAGAGAATGGGCGGCGGAGGACATATCAATATGGCGGGCTGTCAGCTTGAAGGCGTGACTGTTGATGAAGCAATGGCACAGCTCAAATATACATTGGACAAGATGCTGGATGAGGGAGATATATAATGAAGATAATACTGCTAGAAGACGTAAAAAGCCTTGGAAAAAAGGGAGACATAGTTGATGTTAACGAAGGATATGCACGTAACTGCATCCTGAAAAAGAACCTCGGTGTCGAGGCAAACGCATCAAACATGAACGACCTTAAGCTTAAGAAAAACAATGATGCAAAGATCGCTCAGGAACAGCTTGAGGCAGCTCAGGCCTTTGCAAAGGATCTTGAATCAAAAGAGGTAACGATATTTATAAAAGCCGGAGAAGGCGGAAAACTGTTCGGATCTGTAACCGGCAAGGAGATAGCACAGGCTTTCAAGGATCAGTGCAAGGTTGACATTGATAAAAAGAAGATACAGCTGCCGGAACCCATCAGATCCTTCGGCGTATTTGATGTTAAGGTCAAGCTGCATCCTCAGGTTACAGGCTCACTCAAGGTAAAAGTTAAAGAACAGAATTAGATATGTCAGAAGAAGCAATACTCAGAAGAACCCTACCAAACAGCAGGGAAGCCGAACAGTCGGTCATCGGCTCCATGCTCATAGACAGAGAAGGTATCGCAGTTGCATCCGAGATAATAAGCGCGGATGATTTTTACAACAAGCAGCTGGGTATCATTTTTGATGCGATGGTGGAGCTTTATAATGAAGGCAAACCAGTCGATCCTGTAACTCTTCAGGACAGACTCAAGGAAAAGGATGTTCCGCCTGAAGTCAGCAGCCTTGAATATATCGGAAATATCGTAGCAAATGTTCCGACATCATATAACTTAAGATCATATGCGCAGATAGTAGCGGACAGATCGACCTTAAGAAAGATGATAAAGCTCATGGGCGAGATCGAGAATACCTGCTATGAGGCTAAAGAGCCCATGGAGTCTATTCTTGATACCACAGAGAGAAAGGTCTTTGAGCTGGTGCAGAAAAGAAACACCGGCGAGATAACTCCGATAAGACAGGTCGTTGTAAATGCGCTCGATCGTATACAGGCAGCCTACATGGCAAAGGGAACGGTTACCGGGATACCGACAGGATTTGCGGATCTTGATTACATGACATCCGGAATGCAGCCTTCCGATCTTGTACTTATAGCTGCAAGACCTTCAATGGGTAAGACCGCATTTGTTCTAAATGTAGCCCAGCATATGGCATTCAAGGAAAAGAAGGGTGTTGTGATCTTCTCGCTCGAGATGAGCAAGGAACAGCTCGTAAACCGAATATTTTCGCTTGAATCAAGAGTCGATGCGCAGCATTTAAGAAACGGAAAACTGGATGACAATGAATGGGAGAAGCTTGTTGAATCCGCCGGAGTCATCGGATCCTCAAATCTTATAATAGATGATACTCCGGGTATCTCGATAGGAGAACTCAGGAGCAAATGCAGAAAGTACAAGATGGATCATCCGCTCGATATAATCATCATAGACTACCTGCAGCTGATGACCGGAAGCGGCAGATCGGATTCAAGACAGCAGGAGATCTCAGAGATATCAAGATCGCTCAAAGGACTTGCGAGAGAATTAAATGTTCCGGTAATTGCGCTCAGTCAGTTAAGCCGTGCGGTGGAACAGAGACCTGATCACAGACCGATGATGTCGGATCTTAGAGAATCGGGTGCGATAGAACAGGATGCCGATGTAGTAATGTTTATCTATAGAGAGGATTACTACAACAAGGATACAGAAAAGAAGAACATTTCAGAGATCATTATAGGCAAGCAGCGTAACGGTCCGGTTGGTACGGTCGAGCTTGCATGGCTTCCTCAGTATACGATGTTTAGAAATCTTGAAAAGAAAAGAAAAGAAGAATCACAATAAAAAATCCCGGCATATGCCGGGTTTTTTATCGTTTTTCGATTCTTTTTGATATTAGCCTTCTGAGATAGCGCCAACGGGGCACTGACCTGCGCAGCTTCCGCAGTCGATGCAGAGTGTCTCATCGATAACGAACTGGCCGTCTCCCATGCTGATAGCGCCAACAGGGCACTGACCTTCACAAGAACCGCAGCTGATGCATGAATCACCGATACAATATGCCATAATGTAAAACCTCCTTAAGATTTAATACACAACCGGTTATATCCCGGTACGTTTATTCTAATACATTAAATCGGATATAACAAGGAAGTTTTGAATAGTCTAATTATTATTTTTTTATAAAATCTGACGTGCCCGCGTGCCTTTCTATTGACATTGAAACTACATTTGGTACAATACAGATACTAAATAGAGTAAACTTTGTGCTCACTTTAGCCGAAAAATACTATGAGGAGGTAAAGCCTATGAAGATTGAAAAAGTCAATGACAATCAGATACGCTGCACGCTTACGAAAGCAGATCTGGCGGACAGAGAACTCAAGCTCAGTGAAATAGCATACGGAACTGAAAAGGCTAAAAACCTCTTTAGGGATATGATGCAGCAGGCAGCTTTGAAGTTCGGCTTCGAAGCAGATAACATTCCTCTTATGATAGAAGCGATACCGCTGAGTGCGGATTGCATAGTTCTTATCATTACAAAGGTTGAGGATCCTGAAGAGCTCGATACGAGATTTTCAAGGTTTGCGCCCGATGCTGAGGACAGCGATGATGATTTTGATTCGGATTCGGATCTTTTGGATGATACGATAGTTCATTCACAGGATGAAGTGATGGATCTGTTCAAGAAGCTTAAAAAGGAAGCTGCTCAGATCCTTGGAAAAGCAGAGAACGATCAGTCAGATGCCTCTGCGCAGGAAAGCGGTGAACAGACATATGCCGCAAAGATCTTTTCATTTGATTCAATGGCATCGGTTATTCGTCCCAGCGTAGTCTTAGGCGGGATATACGATGACAAGAATTCATTATTCAAGGATGAAAGAAGCGGAAGATATATGCTTGTTTTGAGCAAGACGGAGAGTTCTACCGAAAGCTATAACAAGGCCTGCAACATACTTTCCGAGTACGGAAAGCTTGAGAAGATGCTTCCGACAAGCGAATACTACTTCAAAGAGCATTATGAGTGCGTTATAGAAGATAACGCGATACAGTCTCTATCAAAGGTAATGTAAATATGAAATAAAAAATCCCGGGTCTGTGACCAATGTCATTAAGTTAGCATTGTAACACGAGGGAAAAGTTTTAAAGAGGATGTTGGAATTGTTCCAGCATCCTCTTTTTCCATGGTTATTTACACAACAAATAGACGGATGGAAATCCGCCTGCTGAGCACGTGTAAAAT
>JAGCXJ010000086.1 GCA_017961385.1 Lachnospiraceae bacterium | reverse complement strand
CGGGTTTGGTGGTCATAAGATCATAACAAAGAGTGTCTTTCGGGTAGTCATCATCAAATGGTATTTTGATGCCTTCTACCCACTATCTCCGTAAGCGCAAAATAATTTAGCGGTATTGCGCATCCGCACATCTTATGTTAGGTACAAGGGCTTTTGCCCATAAAATACCCCGGCCATATAAATGACCGGAGCACCTTGACAATTCACATATGGTTAAGATCACATTGCATCGAAAATGGCTTTTTGACGAGCCCGATACATTTCATCCAATGTCTCACGACATTCAGGATTCCATGGACATAGTTTTTCGAGCTCATCATCCGGTGTCTGATCTGTCGGGGTTTTAAGCAATAGGAGCCTTAGATAATCATATATATCTACTCCGCAGGCTTTCGCCGTTTCTACTATCGAATATACAAGTGCACTTGCCTCAGCACCGTCAGGAGTATCTGCAAACAACCAGTTCTTACGTCCCGTTACAAACGCTTTGCAGCTTCGTTCACTGGTATTGTTGTTGAAACTGCAGCCACCATCTTCAAGATATGTGGTGAGGAACGGCTTTCTGTTCCGGATGTATATGAGGGCTTTTTCAAGCCTTGAACCCCGGATAGCGGTCTGTGCATCAAGCCAGGCAAAGAATCCGTTAAGAACTGGCACTTCTTTTTCGAGACGATACTGCTTAACATTATCAAAGGTAACGCCCCTTTTACCATGGATCTTTGCTTCCATGTCAAAGAGCTTATCAATGTAAACAATTCCCTGTACGGCAGGCTGAGTATGATCGTACTCCTTCCCCTTGGGAATGGCATCGATAAGATATCGGCGCACATGTGCCCAGTAGGAAGTTCGGGTACAATCCATTATCTTATTGTACCCACTGTATCCGTCAGTCATCAGATAACCCCTGAAGCCTTCAAGGAATTCCTTTGCGGTATCACCGGCTCTGGTTCTTGAGTAGTGGAATAGGACTATCTGTTCCTTGGTAAACTCTCCGGATCGGAAGACCCACATGAATGACTTTGTTTCAGCTCTACGCCCCGGTTCTTTAAGTACCTGTACCGGTGTTTCATCTGCCATCGCATATCTTCCGGCAATTAGTTTTCTTTGGAAGTATCGGCATATGGGTGAGAAGAAATCCTTTGAGTTATCGATGATCCAGTTTGCTATCGTGCCTCGCCCTATTTCTATACCGTACAGCCGTTTGAAATCATTCTCCTGTCTGTAAAGAGGGAGGGCGTTGACGTATTTTTGATACATCACCCAAGCTACTGTTGAGGCGGAAGCCATACCATGAAGCATGTGAGGATGTCCGTCTCTACCTTTTTTGATGAACGGGACTAAAGATTCCTTTTTACACTTAGGACATCCGTAGGTTACGCTGTAGTATTCGAGGATCTTTACGTCGGGCTTTATGATCTCTATCTCCCTACGGACAAACTCTTGTCCGATACGTTCAAGAGCAGTACCGCATATTTCACAGATACGTTTATCTTCATCAACATCAAGGTAAACCTTCTGTACCGGGATATTGGCAAACTTATCAGCCATGGTACTTTTCTTCTTGCGGGTATGTTTTTCGACTGTGATGAATTCTTCTTCATCAGGATCGGGCTTTTTCTTCTCAGCCTCAGCTTCGTTGAAAAGGCTTATCTGACCCTCGATATCATCGGTTCGTTTTTCGCTGGATTTACCAAAGAGTTTCTTGGTTAGATAATCTATCTGCTCCTGAAGGACCTGTTCGCGCTTTAAGTGTTCTTCTTCACGCTTATTGGCGGCATCTATAAGGGCATTAAGATTCCTGATCGTTGATTGCAGGTCTTTAACGGTATCTTTAAGTGCTATCAGTTGACTGTCTTTCGGGTCTTTTGCCACCGTGGGTCTCCTTACATCTGATATATTTATCATACCAAAAACCAGAAGACAAAAACATTGACAAAATGCCGAATTTAAAGGGAAAACCGAACTTCAGAAAGCCGTTTTAAGAGCCTTTTAAAAAAGTGCACAAAGCGAATAGTTCAGAAATTCAGGACGCTCTGATGGCCTTAGGCTGCTCTATATCGATACCTGACAAAAGCCAGTCAAACTCACGCCAGGTAAGGCTTCGTACCTCATCTCTGTTTCGAGGCCATCGGTATCTTCCGTGAACCGCAGTCAGTCTTTTGTACAGAAGAACAAACCCATCCGGCTCCCACATGAGGATCTTAAGTCTGTCACACCTTCTTCCACAGAAGAGGAACAGGGATCTGCTCCTGGGGTTCATATGAAGCTTATCCTCTACGATGGCACAGAGCCCGTCAATCGACCTGCGCATATCAGTATAGCCGCAGACAATGTATATCTCGTCTGCAACGGTTATATCGCCGATCATGAGCAACTCCTTAAAAACGACAGGGTTTTTGAAACAAGGGTCGGATCCGCTCCGTTACAAAGTGATATATGGATATCTCCGAACGTGATCTCTATCATATGTGAATTGTCAATGTGCTGTTCTGCTACCGGAATGACTTCCTTTGGCAGATCGACATCAGGAACGATGTCTACCCTGACCACATCCTGTCTGGATATGGTTAGGTCATGTATATCAGGCGAATGTTTAAATGGAATTGCATAAGAGCATTTCCGCAACCGCTTGATGGCGCAATGAAATGTATTAAGGTTAATATCGTTAGCAAGACACCATTGGGCATCAGTGAATCCGCTGCGACGACATTCCTGGACGAGTATAAACCACTCATCCAAGGTACGGTATTTCTGATCTGACATAGAAACTTCCTTTCCGTGTAACACTAAAATGTGGTGCATTGGTATAAAATGTCACACCAAAATGTAGTTAAAGGGTCAGATCTATTATCTACCTTATTGTATGGCGGAGACTACCCGCCGAATTATTTAGCGCTTACGATTTAACATTACATTGAAAATTAAGATTTTTTATATTGGCTTTGACACTCCTCTTGCACACGCTTGGACCAGGGCATGAGGTTATCGATGAAACGAAGATCCTTGTCGTCCAGGTGCTCCGGCAGCTCTTTAAGCAACATCTCGAAATATTTGTATGTATTTAGATTGTTGGCTTTTGCCGTTTCAACAAGACTGTAAAGAACAGCACTTGCTTTGGCACCGTTTTCGGACTCGATGAGGACGAAGTTCTTCCGGCCGATGGTAAATGGCCTAATAGCCTGTTCAGCATAGTTGTT
>JAGCXJ010000002.1 GCA_017961385.1 Lachnospiraceae bacterium | reverse complement strand
TTTCAGAGCCTGCGGAATCGTCTGTTCCTTATATACTGCTGCCAGATAGTTGCTATTATCCGAAGTGAGAGGCGTAGCGATATCGTTAAGTCCGGTTTGGTCATTGATCGGTGCCGGCTCTTTATCACCTGTATCATGCAGGGAATTTGTATCTTTCCCCGTATTTAAAGCAGTGTCACCTATGTCAACAACTTTAATTTTGGGTGAGTCCTGCGCATTTATCCCATCAAACAGTCCCAGTTTCCCGGCGGTAAAAAATCCTGCTGCCACTATAAGGAGGCTGGCAGCCACAGCAATGCTCCACTTAACTATCCCTTTTCGTTTGGTTTTCTTCTTATCTTCCATAGCCGCAACAACCAGATCTTCATCTATATTGTTTATGGCATCGGCAATCTTTGGTATCTTCATATTTCCACACCCTCCTTGATCAGGTACTCTTTCAGCTTTTTACGGGTATTGAACAACATGTTTTTCACTTTACTCTCCGTAAATCCGTATCGTTCAGCTATAGCTCCGATTGGATCAAAGAAATAATACTTACGTATAAACACATTCCTTGCATCTTCTTTCTGTTTACGTAAGAAACTACTGATCAATCTGCTTACTTCCTCATCGTCCGTACCGGGCGTAAACCTGTCATCGGCCAGAATATCCGTAAGTTCATCCAGTGACACCTCCATATCCGCCGATCTCTTTGCTCTGTTTAAGTACTCATATCTTTTCAGGGACAGATTTCTGACTATCCTGCAGATAAATGCTGAGAAATTGTTTGGCCTCGTTGGAGGTATAGTATTCCACACTCCCATATATGTGTCATTTACACATTCTTCCGCATCTTCGATATTTCCCAATATGTTATGTGCTATACTGAAACAGAGTCGTCCGTATTTGTTTTCCGTCTCTTTTATAGCCTGTTCATCCCGGTTAAAGTACATCTCAATGATCGTTTTGTCTTCCATGTTGTTCACCTCCCCTCCATGTTATTAAAAAGCGCTTTCAATATATAAGTACGTTTTTTAGGGTGTCGGTCTTAAAGAGTTAAATAAATCATCGAAAATCATCGAAAAAACATCAAAAAAATTATCGTTTATCGTTTTCTTTTTACATCTATATAACAATGCTTTATATCATTACCGAGTTCAACAGAATTAACACCGTTTTGGATATCAAATTCAAAATCCTGCTGTATGACTTCAAACGAATCAGTACCCGAAACAGTTACACACTGTTTTTCTATCACCAGGTTAGTTGTAAGATCATCTGTTATCACATCATAACCTTCCAATCTGCCATATTCCTCATAATAATTATAGCTGGCAGCTTTAAACATCTCAGCATTCAGAGATATTTCCCCGTTTGCCGGTATGTTAATCGGCACTGAAACATACATAATACGATCCATACCCGTAACATCATTTAACATTTGTTCAAGACTTCCGTCACTATATCTCATAATTAAAATATCAGATAACAACAGCCCATTTGTTTGAAGCAATTCTGCCAACAGCCCAATATAATATTCCTTTGGGATAACATACCTTAATGCCTTGCCATCACTTAACCCTTCTACTCGGTATTCTTCCATATATCGATCATAGATTGTGCTGACAATCTCACCCAAAGTACATTCATAACGCAATATAGTTGCTCCTGCACCTGGCAATTCTTCAGTACATCCACCATTTGTATATGCTTTCAACTCATAATCACCTATATCCCCGCTCAGTAGTATCAGATATGCACTTTCCCCATAATTAGGTCTATAAGCAGCAGGAACAAAACATCCATATTCATATAAACCTTGCGTACTGTCATGCCTGTATCCATTAAAATCATATGTGAGTAAATTGCGTTTATTAAATCCTTTACCTTTAAACGCGATATTCAGATAAGGTGCAATATCGTCGCTGTCTTCCGGAGCATATCTGTCTTTAAGTTCATATACAGTCACCGTTTGATCAAGCTTTGGTAATTCATCCAATGCCGATGAAAGATAACCATCTGCCAATATCCTATTATAATCCTCCCATGTTTTTAAATCAGACAGATTAAACAACCAATCTTTAGGTGAACCGTCCCCTGCTCCAGTATATGATCCGGTATATGGGCCTATTTTCAGTTCTGTTTCAACCTTCCGGTCATCAACTGTCATAACCGGCATTTCTATCTCATCCATATACAGATTTCCTATAAACGGATATAAAAGTGTCAATTCAATATCATCATCGGATTCGTTAACAAGTTTATAGCTATCCGTAATAAGACTTTTGGAATAATACATATACTCATTTCTAACAACCGTTGTATCGCTCATATTACTTACAAACTTATCTATCCGTTCTTTAGATGGTGATAATTCAATATTTATACTTCTTTCGACAGTAATACCGTATACTTTTTTTTCAGTTGAAAGCGGAAGTATCGGTCCGGCATAAGATGTGTATGGCATACCATAGACAGCTCCATCTTCCCTTCCATCTACCCCTCCATCTACAACCTCTCCCGGCATTGGCGTAGCAGTAGCTCCGTTCATGTTAGATTCCGGTGTTTTACCGGTGTTGCCACCCCATTCACCTGTCTGTTCATTGCTCAGTTCCGATGTTGTAGTGTCTATCAAACTGTCATCTCGTATCGCCCCTGCATGTATCAATCCATACACAAGCAGCGTTACTATCGCCAGACAGGCAGCTGCAGCTATCCACTTTTTCCATGCTGTCTTCTTTCCGTAGTTTTTGTATCCTTCGCTGTCTTCAAGTATAGAATCATCAAGTTCATTCAAGGCATTAAACAGATTTTTTTCATTCATCCACATACCCTTCTTTCTTCAATTTTTCCTTAAGAAGTTTTCGTGTCCGGCTAAGGATTACCATGACATTAGATTCAGATAACCCATACCTGCCCGCTATCTCCTTAACTGTGTCAACGAAAAAGTAACGACGCACAAAAACATTTCTATCCCGTTCATGCAATGTGGTCACAAAACTCTTGATACACTCTTTTAGTTCCTTTGCCATAATGATCTGTTCCACATCTGATCTATCCTCTATGCATTCGGCCAGTTCATCAAGCACAAGTGTTATCTCCTTGCCGCCTCTTTTCTTTGCCGTGTTCTCATTGTATCTGTTAAAAGAAAGATTACGAGTGATCTTTGCTAAAAACAGCCGCAGATTCCCCGGTCTGTGAGGCGGTATGGAATTCCAGGCTTTAAGCCATGTATCGTTCACACACTCTTCCGAGTCTTCGTTATTCTGCAGAATATTATTAGCTATAGTCCGGCAATAAGCCCCATATTTCCGACCGGTCTCGGTTATGGCGCTCTCATCACGCTGCCAGAAAAGCTCTATTATTTGATTATCTTCCATCGTTTACCTCCGGTTGATAAAGGATCCTTCATCATATAAAACAGGAAAATATATAATGACCTTACAGGGTTGTTATAATTG
>JAGCXJ010000085.1 GCA_017961385.1 Lachnospiraceae bacterium | reverse complement strand
ATGCTTCAATTAGAAAGAAGCATGTTTTAGGTTTTGTAGATGAAGTTCTTCGAGGAACAAATACAACAGAAAGAATCGCTGCAAGCAGTGCTATACTTCGTAATCTTTCTGATAAGGGTGTACTTGTATTTGCCGCAACGCATGATCTAGAACTAACTTCAATCCTAGATGATATCTATGAAAACTATCATTTTGAAGAAGAAATGAAAGATGATGATGTGACATTTCCTTATAAACTATCCTGCGGAAAAACTACAAGCAGAAATGCTATAAAGCTTCTTGATATCCTTGGATACGATAAGAATATAGTTATAAAAGCAAATGAAATTGTTAAAGAGATGGAGGAGCGCCGTTAATGAACGTAACACTTTACAGCGATGGTTCATCAAGAGGTAATCCAGGACCCGGCGGCTACGGAACCATACTGGAATATATCGATCCCAAAGGAACTCTCCATTCTCGTGAATACAGTGAAGGGTTTGCTGAAACCACTAATAACAGAATGGAGCTTTTAGGTGTTATTACCGGTCTTGAAGCGCTCACCAAGCCTTGCAGAGTTGAAGTTATAACCGATTCCAAGTATGTAGCAGACGCATTCAACCAGCACTGGGTAGAAGGTTGGATCAAAAAAGACTGGCGAAGAGGAAAGAGTGATGAAGTAAAAAACATCGATCTTTGGCTCAGATTATTAAAAGCCATGAATCCTCATCAGGTTAGCTTTACCTGGGTAAAGGGGCATGCGGGACATCCTCAGAACGAAAGATGTGACAAGCTTGCTACATCAGCAGCTGATAACATTGTCAAAGAAATTTAGTAATATTGAAAAAAATGACTTGAAATGTTATTATATATTACATCTCAAATAAGGAGTATCAGTATGAATAATCTTATATTGTTTACTAATGCATTTTTATCATATCTAGTTCTTTTTCTAGTCTTTGGAGCACTTATTGTTATAGCCGTATTTGCCGGAATCAGAGTAAGAAAGAATAAGAACAAAAAGGAAGAAATAGAGAATTCCGCTAAAAACCTTGAAGCTAATGCTGTTAGCAAGGAAAATATAGCATAGTTTAAAAAGACGTTCAAAACGAACGTCTTTTTTAGAATCATCGTGAGGATGTCATGGCAAAAGGGATAAATCAAAAGTTAAAACTTCTATACATTGTAAAGATTCTTGAAAAAAAGACTGACGAAGATCATCCAATGAGCACAAAACAGCTGATAGATGAACTTGCCAAATACGAGATAGGAGCTGAACGAAAGAGCATCTATGATGATATAGCTCAACTGATTGAGTTCGGATATGATATAGTTGCCAATAAATCCAAGAAGGATGGCGGATATTATATGGCAAGCAGACATTTTGAGCTTTCTGAGCTGAAACTGCTCGTAGACAGTATCCAGGCATCCAAGTTCATTACAGTTAAAAAAAGCCGTGAACTCATAGCAAAACTCGAGGATATGGTTTCCGAATTTGACGAAGCCCAACTAAAAAGAGATATCTTTGTTCAAAACAGAGTCAAAACTGATAATGAAAGCATATATTATGTTGTCAATGATATATACACTGCTTTGCAAAACAATAAACAGATTTCCTTTAAATATCTGGAATGGACACCTCAAAAAGAAAAAGTTGCAAGACACGAGGGTCAGTTATATATCGTCAGCCCGTTTGCTCTTACCTTTAAAGATGAGAATTATTACATGATCGCCTATGATTCAAAATCTCAAAAGATAAAGCATTACAGAGTTGATAAAATAAAAGATGTAAGCCTTCTGAATGAATCTAGACAAGGAAATGATCTGTTCGATAGATTTGATGTTGCCAGTTATGCAAATCGATCTTTCGGCATGTATGGCGGTGAAGTAAAAACCATAGTGATGCGGGTACATAAAGAATCGATTGGAATACTTATTGATAGATTTGGTACTGATATAAACATCAGAGAAGATAAAGATGATTGTCTTGTGAGAACAAGCGTTGCGGTATCAAACCAGTTTTTCGGATGGATAACCTCGCTTGGCGGGACAGTAATCATCGATTCTCCTAAGGATGTCAGGGATTCTTACTCGGCATTTTTAGAGTCGATTATGGCTAAACAAAAGAAATACAAATCGTTTTTTCTGAAAGAGATGACAAAAATCATCTCTTTTTTTTGTACATTATGTCAATTCAAATTCGTTGACACAATATGTAGGAGTATTCTATAATGTGATACAAGATATAGACAGCCAGACAAAGATGTCAACTATATGATGTACTTTGTTCGGCTTGATTTGCGTTTTTTGTGAGGAGAAAGAAATGAGTGTAGTGGTGGAATCTGTTAAAGAATTGGACGACAACTATTACGGCGAAAAATATATGCCCAAACGCCATGTTGTTGTCATCAAAAATGACGGAAGCTATGAAGAATTTAACGTCCAGAAAGTCGTTAATGCTGTAGGGAAAAGTGCCTACAGAGCATTAACAAAGTTTTCCGAAGAGGAAAAGGGGCAGATATGCCAGTATGTCTGTGACAAAGTTGATGAACTCGAGGCTGACGAGATTCCTATCCCGGTTATGCATAATATCGTTGAGAGTGCACTGGAACAGGTTAAACCTATAGTTGCCAAGTCCTACAGAGACTATCGTAACTATAAGCAGGATTTTGTACGCATGCTGGATGATGTATACAAAAAGAGCCAGTCCATCATGTATGTCGGTGACAAGGAAAACTCCAACACAGATTCTGCTTTGGTTTCTACAAAGCGTTCACTCATATTCAATCAGCTAAATAAGGAATTATATCAGAAGTTTTTCCTGACGACCGAGGAAATTCAGGCATGCAGAGACGGATATATCTATGTTCATGATATGAGCGCAAGAAGAGATACCATGAACTGCTGTCTCTTTGACGTTGAAAATGTCTTAAAGGGCGGTTTCGAAATGGGTAACATCTGGTATAACGAACCCAAGACAGTAGATACTGCTTTTGATGTAATAGGTGATATAGTCTTAAGTGCTGCCAGCCAGCAGTACGGCGGATTTACAGTACCCAGTGTTGATAATATTCTCGAGCCTTATGCAGAGAAATCATATAAGAAGTATACCGATAAATATATGAAACTCGGAATCGATAGGGAAACTGCTGAAGCAGAGGCTTATGCAGATGTAGTCCGTGATATGGAACAGGGATTCCAGGGCTGGGAATATAAATTCAATACAGTAGCAAGTTCAAGAGGCGATTATCCATTCATAACCGTTACAGCAGGAACAGGAACAGGAAGATTTGCGAAGCTTGCAACGATCTGTATGCTCAATGTTCGCAGACGCGGTCAGGGAAAGAAAGAATGCAAGAAGCCCGTTCTGTTCCCTAAAATCGTATTCCTATATGACGAAAAGCTTCACGGTCCAGGCTGTGAGCTTGAAGATGTATTTGAAGCAGGCGTTAAATGTTCAGCAAAGACCATGTATCCCGATTGGCTTTCTTTAACGGGCAAGGGATATATCGCATCTATGTATAAAAGGTATGGAAAGATCATCTCGCCCATGGGTTGCAGAGCTTTCCTTTCACCATGGTATGAGCGCGGTGGCATGCATCCTGCAGATGATGATGATGTGCCTGTATTTGTCGGCAGATTCAATATTGGCGCAGTCTCACTACATCTTCCTATGATCCTTGCAAAGGCAAGACACGAGAGCAAGGATTTTTATGAAGTACTCGATTATTATCTGAATCTGATCAGACAGCTGCATATCAGAACATATGCATATCTTGGCGAGATGCGTGCAAGTACTAACCCTCTTGCTTATTGCGAAGGCGGTTTCTTAGGTGGCCATTTAAAACTGACAGACAAGATCAAGCCTTTGCTCAAAGCAGCAACAGCAAGCTTCGGTATAACAGCTTTCAATGAACTGCAGATGCTCTATAACGGAAAATCTTTAGTGGAAGACGGACAGTTTGCGCTTGAAGTTCTTGACCATATTAACAAAAAGGTTAATGAATTCAAGGAAGAAGACGGACATCTATATGCAATATACGGTACTCCGGCAGAGAATCTTTGCGGTCTTCAGGTTCAGCAATTCAGGAAGAAATACGGTATCATAGAAGGCGTTTCAGACAGGGAATATGTTTCTAACAGCTTCCATTGTCATGTTTCTGAAGATATTACGCCTATAGAGAAGCAGGATACAGAATATCGTTTCTGGGAAATGTGTAACGGTGGAAAGATACAGTATGTTAAATATCCTATCGATTACAATATCGAAGCTGTAAAAACACTGATCAGAAGAGCTATGGAAATGGGCTTCTACGAAGGCGTAAATCTTTCGCTTGCATACTGTGATGACTGCGGACATCAGGAACTTGAGATGGATGTATGTCCTAAGTGCGGAAGCCGGAATCTTACTAAGATAGATCGTATGAACGGATATCTATCATATTCACGTGTTCATGGTGACACAAGGCTTAATGATGCAAAAATGGCAGAAATTGCAGAAAGGAAGTCTATGTAACCATGAGATATCACAATATTACCAAGGACGATATGCTTAACGGCGACGGACTTCGTGTTGTTCTGTGGGTAGCCGGCTGCTCGCATTGTTGCAAGGGATGTCAGAATCCGATCACGTGGGATCCCGATGGAGGACTGTTGTTTGATGAAGCTGCTAAGCAGGAGATTTTCGATCAGCTTGATCGCTCATATATATCTGGAATAACTTTTTCCGGAGGAGATCCGCTACATAGTTCTAACAGACTTGATGTTCGTGCTCTTGCCGAAGAGATCAAAGAAAAATATCCTAACAAGACCATATGGCTTTACACAGGTTACAAGTGGGAAGAGATATGGCATTATCCGATGATGAAGAATATCGATGTTCTTGTCGATGGTGAATATGTCGAAGAACAGCGAGATACTAAACTTCTATGGAAAGGAAGTTCTAATCAGCGTGTAATAGATGTACAGGCTACTTTAGAAAAATCAGACAAACTGATACCTGTTCTTCATTGCGGAGATTATAGCTAGTAAAAAGGGGAGGTAGACAATTGAAAGGCATCGCTAAGTTTTTCAAAGTCAGCTTCGATGAGTTTATGGTTGGTTTAAACGATATCAAACCAGATATCTCTGATGACGAAGCAAAGGCAATGTATGATGATATTAAATTGCCAAAGAGAGCAACAAAAGGAAGTGCTGGATACGATTTCTTTGCTCCGTTTTCGTTTGATCTAAAGCCTGGAGAAACCATTAAGATACCTACAGGTATAAGAGCGAAGATGGACAGTGAATGGGTATTATGCCTGTTTCCGAGAAGTGGTCTTGGATTTAAATACAGGCTGCAGTTAAACAATACCGTCGGAATAATAGACAGCGATTATTTCTATTCTGACAATGAAGGTCATATCTTTGCAAAGATAACCAATGATTCAAATGAAGGCAAGGAACTTGCCGTAGATAAAGGATCGGGTTTCATTCAGGGAATCTTCATGGAATTTGGTACGACTGTTGATGATGATGTCATCGAGGAACGCAACGGCGGTTTTGGTAGCACAAATGCTTAATATCTCAAAGGAAGCAGATTGAGTTCTGCTTCTTTTTGTGTGCTTTGACGATTTATATAAATGATGATATTATAGTTAGGATTTGCTACAAGATAAAACAACTAAGGGGATTGTATGTCAGATTATATTATTATGACAGATTCATCGGCGGATCTGCCAAAGAGTTATTTAAAAGAGCATAACGTACCTTGCATCTCGCTCAAGTATACTATAGACGGTGTAGTTTATGACAATGACGATGATGAAGCTGCGGCAACATTTTATACAAAATTAAGAAACAAAAGCATGCCTACTACTTCGCAGGTTAACCCTCAGGAAGCCAAGCAGGGAATGCTTAAAGCAATAGAAATTTGTAAAGATATCCTTTTCATTGCTTTTTCATCCGGACTTAGCGGAACCTGCAACAGCTTTATGATCGCAGCGCAGGAAATAATGGATGAGATGGAAGATGTACATATCACTGTTATAGATTCGCTTGCTGCATCTGTCGGACAAGGTTTGCTGGTATATAAAGCAGTATGCATGAAAGAGGCGGGCGCAACAAAAAAAGAAGTTGCTGAGTGGGTTGAAAAGTACCGTTATAACACCGTTCATTCATTCACGGTTGATGACCTTGATCACCTGTACAGAGGTGGAAGACTTTCTAAAACTGCAGCTGTTGTCGGTAGCATGATCAATCTGAAGCCGGTGCTACATGTTGATAATGAAGGAAAACTGGTAAATATGTTCAATGTTCGAGGCCGAAGGAAATCACTTAATGCACTGGTTGATGTGATGGAAAAGAGCATGGGATCATTTAGAGATCAAAATGACATTGTCTTCATAAGCCATGGAGACAACGAAGAAGATGCTAACTATGTTGCAGATGAGGTAAAGAAACGATT
>JAGCXJ010000084.1 GCA_017961385.1 Lachnospiraceae bacterium | reverse complement strand
TTCTTGAATATCTCTTCATCCGAAACCGGAAGCTTCTCCCACAAAACGACATGATCAAACTTCATGCCCATGATCTGCGGTATCCCTTCCGTTCTGATAGCCGAAGATTCCACCACCGTGCCGTCCTTATCAAAGTATATGTACTGACCCATATACTCAACATATCCGGCGACTGCCTTTTCATAGATAGTGATCTTTATTGTCGTAGGCGAGAGGATCCTCACGCTCATTGTCTCAATGAAAGGAACATCCTTTATCTCTTTGTTTCTGTATTTCAATGACAGGATGATCGAATTCTTTGCAAGAAATCCGTCGCCGATGACCATCTTGTTGATCTCTTCCGTAGTATAATGTGTGCTTCCTTCAACTATAATGGTATCTACGGTGTATTTCTTCACAAAATATGCGAATGCGCATCCCAGAAGCATTATGATCGCAGTCACGATTATGATCATCTTTATAGCATGGGTGCTCAAGTTCATCTGAGGTCTTTCAAATCTTACCTTCTCGACCTTTTTCTTCCTTCTTTTCCTTCTTATCTTACTCATAAATCAGAATCTTATCTTGCGGCCCACGCTGTTGACCAATCCCATCTCGATCAGAAGAAACATGACAGACGAGCCGCCATAGCTTATAAACGGCAGCGAGATACCGGTATTAGGAACAGTATTGGTTACGACCGCAATATTTAAAACCACCTGGATCGAGATATGCGCCATCACACCTACGACAAGCAATGCCCCGTAAAGATCCGTAGCATTATTGGCGATCACCATGAGTCTCCAGAGTAAAAACGCAAACAGAAGCATTATACATATTCCGCCAAATAATCCAAGTTCCTCACATATAACGGAGAATATCATATCATTCTGTGCTTCAGGAAGGAAGCCCTGCTTCTGAATACTCTGCCCCAATCCTTTTCCGAAGAGTCCCCCAGATCCTATGGCATAAAGAGCCTGAAGCGTCTGGAATCCCTTGCCGGATGCATATGCCTCCGGATCAAGCCATGCAAGTATACGTGCGCCTCTGAATCCGAATTTGTCGGAATCAGCCATTTTAGTTATCGCAAATATCAAAAGTGCCACAAGCCCTGCAGCAGCTGCAGCAAACACAATGAATTTCTTGTAATCCCTGCTGGCAATGAAAAGCATGACAAACGATATTCCAAATATGATGATCGCACTGCTCATGTTATCAGTTATCTGCCACACCATAAGGCATATGAGTGCAGGAGGAGCCATGATAAACGCCATGCCCTTCCTTGTATTTATCCCGTCCTTTAACTTGCATATAAGACCCGCCACAAAAATGATCATGGCAAGCTTTGCGATCTCTGCAGGCTGCACCGATATTCCTATCCTCAGCCATCTTCTCGCACCGTTTGCTTCATATCCGAGAGGCGTTAAGACTAAACCTATCAATACAGCAGATACGACATAAGCTATCCCCGAAAGCTTCTCCCAGAAATGATACGGGATGTAGCTGACAAATATCATAAGTACTATGCCAACAATCGAAGCAGCGGCCTGTTTTTTAAGATAATATGCCGCATCGTTCTTTGTCACTGCTGACATGGATGCTTCGTAACTGCTTGTCGAATAGACCATTATCAGGCCGAAAGCAACCAAAAAGAGCGTGATCAGTATAAGGCTGAAATCAATATACGGTTTTACTCTGTCTGGATCGTTAGTATGGAACTTCATCTGTATTTTCCCTTACCGCTTCACCTGTCTCCACATTCAGGACGTTGCCTGTAAGAGGAGCAAGCTCAACGTCATCGCTGTTCATCTCTTCCTCTGTAACCTGATTTGACGATGTGACATCGCCGCCGTGAGGATCGATATTTCCTTCTTCATCGACATCGGGTGCATCTGTGACCTCAGGCTGTTCTTCCTCCTCAGGCTGCGTTGCCTTCTTTATCGTTATGTTGAGCTCAGCCAGTTCCGCTTCCTCTTTTTCGCTGAGTTCTTCCGTCATATAGATATTCATATACGGAAGTACTTCAGTAAGTATCTGTTTGCACAGCTTCCTGGCAAATCCGACATTGTCCTGAACCCATGAATTAGGTCTGTCTACTACTATATATATCGCGATCTGCGGATTGTCGGCGGGTGCAAATCCCATAAATGAGAGAAGGTAGTTTGTTCTGTCTCTGGGAACCATTTCCGCTGTTCCCGTCTTGCCGCCTATTCTGTATCCGGCAGGTCTTGCTTCCTTACCTGTTCCTTCTTCAACAACACCTATGCAGTAGTCAACTATCTCCGCAGAAGTCTGCTCGGAAATTGTCTGCTTCAGTACTCTGGGAGTGATAGTCTTCACAACAGATCCGTCCGAAGCCGTTATCTTGCTCACCATATGAGGTTCGTAATAGTATCCGCCGTTTATGAGTGAACAGAAACCTGTTATCATCTGGATCATAGTGACATTAAATCCCTGTCCGAATGTAGATGTCGCAAGTTCGGTCTCACCCATCGTATCGCCGGAAAAGATCAGTGAATCGGTCCTTGATTCACCGTAGAGATCTATATTTGTCTTAAGTCCGAAATTATATTTGCTCTGATATTCAAGGAATGTAGGCGATCCGATCTGTCGTCCCATTAGCATGAACGAAACGTTGCAGGAATTCTCTACCGCTCCCTTGACACTTAACGTACCGCAGCCGCCCTTTTTGTAGTTATGGCACTTTATGTTGTGATCGGCCACCTGAAGCGCACCGTTACACGTATAGTACTCTTCTCCGGTAAGCTTTCCGGCTTCAAGTCCGCATGCGACCGTAAAAGGCTTGTAAGTAGATCCCGGCTCGTATGTATTGCTTATGCAGAAATTCTTCCAGAGATTTGCAAGGTTTGCATTCTTCAACTCATCATCTGCCAGTTCCTCTTCTATGTTGCTCTCTGTAAGAACGACGGCATCATACGGGACCGTTCCGTTAAGCTCGGATTTTTTCATGCCGACCAGTCTTGAAGTATCTCTCGGATTGTTAAGATCGAAAGTCGGATAGCTTGCCATGGCCAGTATGTCACCGGAATCCACATCCATTATGATGCAGCCAAGGTTGTTGGCACCGTTTCCGTCCCTTGCGCTGTTCTTGTATTCCTCATTGAACTGATAGAGGTACTTTTCAGCTATCTGCTGGATATTCGCATCTATCGTCGTGACTATGTTATAGCCGTCTGTAGCAGGGATCGTGGTCCTCTCAAGTGTCTCATCCTCGTTGAGATATCCGTAGTCTCGACCGTTTATTCCTTCAAGGACGTCATTGTAATACTGTTCAAGTCCGTACTGTCCGCCTTCGCCTCTTACGGTAAATCCGATCACATCGCTTGCGAGTGAATTGTTGGGATATATCCTCTTGTATTCGTTCTCAAACCATACGCCGGCGATATCAGGATACTCCTCGTTATTGTTATCCATCTCCAAAAAGGCGCTTATCTCATCGTATGTGAGCTGTTTTTTAACAATGTGATACTGTGATGTGGGATTTTGCGTGACATGATTTCTTATTGCCGATATGTCAAGTGTCGGGAAGCATGTCCTGAGCGCATCAAGTGTTGCTTCAAGGCTTTCATCCTTATCCAGCATGACCTTGGCATCGATTATCATGTTGTAGACCTTCTCAGACGTAGCGAGCTTATTGCCCTTGCAGTCAAGGATGTCGCCGCGCTTGTAGGGAAGTGTTATCGAATTATATTTCTGCTGGCTGAGTACCTGCTTTTTATATCTCTCACCGTTATCTCTGGTGATGGTGATCAGCCTTACTCCTAAACCTGCAAAAGCCAGTAATACCATAACAAACAGTATCACCAGCTTTGCCTGCATATCTTTATTGAGTCCGTTTTCAACTCTTATTCTTCTGACTCTTTTAACTCTTTTTTCGCTTTTCAAAACAAATGCTCCTAGTTGATCGGAAGTTCCTTAAGCTGTCTTACGTAGTCACTACCCTCATCAGATATTGTAACAACTTGTCCCGCTTTTGCATAGGTCATTCCCAATTCTTCTACGGCGATCTGTTTGATCTCTTCAAGATTTACGCTGCTCTCAATACGCTCAAGTTCCTCATCATTTGTAAGTCTAAGGTTGTTGAGCTCGTTTTCCAGATAAGCCACTCTCTTAATGCTTACCGTGAGTTCAGCCTGCATCTTTATATAGCTTGTAAGTGTAAGGCAAGCGATAACAACAGCCGCGCCAAGGAAAAGCACGTATCCCGGGCTCATTCTCTTTGCCTTTGCTCTGTTTCTTGCAACTCTGGCATCTACGGGCTTGTAGGGCTTGTTCATCTCCTTTATGAGATCTTCCTTGCGAACGGTATTGCCCTGCACGTATGTCCCTCTTATATTTCTTGCTGTGTTTGCTCTGGTTGCCATCTTACACCTCTTTTTCAAAAATCCTTAATTTGGCACTCTTTGACCTTGTATTCTCCTCTCTCTCCCTTTGACTGGGTAATATCGGTTTTCTCGTTATTACCCTCCCCTTTGAAACGTTGCCGCATACACATACCGGAAAGCTTGGCGGACATGTGCACGGATTTTCCTGTTTCTTCATCGCCGATTTCACTATCCGGTCTTCCAGCGAATGGAATGTTATGATCACCAGTCTGCCTTTGTCGGCTAAAAGATCGATCATGTCATCCATGCTGTTCTTTAAGACATCCAGTTCCCTGTTACACTCTATCCTGATAGCCTGGAAGGTTTTCTTGGACGGATGTCCGTTAACCCTCATCTTTGCCGGTATCGCTGCCTTTATTATCTCGTTAAGTTCATAAGTCGTGTTTATCGGCGACCCCTCTCTCGCCTTGACTATGTGCTTTGCGATATTCTGTGCGAAACCGTCTTCTCCGTAATCTCTTATTATCCTGAACAGTTCCTTTTCACTGTAGCCGTTTACTATGTCTTTGGCTGTCAGGCTCTGCCTTGTATCCATTCTCATATCCAGCTGTGTGTCATACTTGTAAGAGAAGCCTCTTTCTACCGTATCAAGCTGATATGAACTGACGCCCAGATCAAGCAATATCCCGTCAACTTTTTCTATCCCTAGTCCGTTTAATATGGAGTTTATGTTTTCATAGTTGCTGCGGACTATTGTGACATTTTCAAACTCTTTAAGCCTTTGCGTTGCGGCCTTTATGGCATCCTCATCCTGATCTATCCCTATCAGCCTTCCCTGCCTGTTAAGCCTTTTTGCTATCTCATAGGAATGTCCCGCTCCCCCGAGCGTTCCGTCAACATATATGCCGTTTGGTTTGATATTCAGTCCTTCGATACACTCATCAAGAAGTACCGATCTGTGTTCAAACTCCATATCCTATATTCCAAATCCGAGATTCAGCATATGCTCAGCGATCTCGTTAACGTCATCAAACTGTGCAGTTTTATCCCAGCGTCCCTTGCTCCATATCTCGACTCTTCCACCTGCACCTATCAGTACGACATCCTTTTCAAGTTCGGCGTATTCTCTTAACACCGACGGAAGAAGTATCCTTCCCTGCTTGTCGGTCTCTACCTCGGCTGCACCGGCAAGAAAGAATCTTACGAACGCTCTGGCTTCCTTGTTAGTGATCGGAAGCGTTTTAAGCTTTTCCTCGAACAGTGTCCATTCTTTCTCGTCGTATACGAACAGACATCCGTCAAGTCCTTTGGTAACTACAAAGTGTTCACCGAGAGCATCTCTGAACTTGGCAGGTACGATGACTCTGCCTTTAGGATCGATTGTGTGATTGTATTCTCCCATGAACATCGATAATCACCACTTTGTGTCACTAACATTCCACTTTCCACCACTTGCTACCATTTTATCGTATAAATTCAGTGATTTCAAGGCAAAAAAGCCGTTCATTATGCCTGTTAAGATCTGCAGTGAAGTATCGCCATAAAGTCTTATCCATATTTTGTGCGCAAAAAGAAAAGAGGCACAATATATTGTGTCTCTTTTCTAAACTCTATAAATCTTTTGTTAATATTTCATAAAACAGATATTAAAATTTCGTCATTTTGACTGTTTGATCATACATTGAATCTGAACAGGATAACATCTCCATCCCTAACAACATAATCCTTGCCTTCCATGCCAACAAGTCCCTTTTCTCTTGCGGCGGCAAGACTGCCCTGCTCTAAAAGATCCTTGTAGTTGACTACTTCAGCCTTGATAAATCCTCGTTCA
>JAGCXJ010000083.1 GCA_017961385.1 Lachnospiraceae bacterium | reverse complement strand
GGTAGTCTATCAGCTCCTCAGCAGCCATAGCAGCACAGTTATCTTCACTTTCAGGAGTTGAAGCACCAAGGTGAGGAAGTACTATAACATTCTCTGCACCGAGAACAACGTCATCAGCAAAATCTGTAACGTATTTTGCAACCTTACCGTCAGCAATTGCCTTTACTACAGCTTCGCTGTTGATAAGCTCACCTCTTGCAAGGTTTATAAGACGAACGCCGTCCTTCATCATTGCAATCTGCTCTGCATCGATTGTGTTCTTTGTCTGAGGTGTATAAGGCATATGTATTGTGATATAATCACTCTTCTTGTAAATATCATTGATATCCTTAACGATCTCAACTGTCGGATCAAGGTGAAGTGCAGCTCCTACAGAGAGGTAAGGATCGAAGCCTATTACCTTCATGCCGAGTGCCTCAGCAGCGTTAGCTATTTTACCGCCGATAGCGCCAAGTCCGATGATACCAAGAGTCTTGCCTGATATCTCAGGACCTGCAAACTTGCTCTTACCGCTCTCATCTGTTTTTGGAGCATCCTCTGTTCCCTTAAGTGAAGCGGACCACTGTGCAGCTTCAACGATCTTTCTTGATGAAAGAAGCAGCGCACAGATAGCAAGCTCCTTAACAGCGTTTGAGTTTGCACCCGGTGTATTGAATACACAGATACCCTCCTGAGCGCAGCGGTCAACAGGAATGTTATTTACGCCTGCGCCAGCACGGGCAATAGCAACAAGCTTATCGCCGAATGTCATATCATGCATTTTTGCATTGCGGACCATTATTGCATCAGGGTTTTTAGGCTCGTCTGCAATAGTGTACTTTGATTTATCGAACACTTCTGTACCAATTGGTGATATCTTGTTAAGAGTCTGAATATTGAACATTTCAGTTCAGTCCTTTCGTGTTATTTACCGCTGTTTAAATGCACAGCGAAGCATATATGGTCATTTATCAGGAGTTTTCCTCTTCAAATTTCTTCATGAAAGCAACGAGCTTTTCAACGCCTTCGATTGGCATAGCATTGTAGATGGAAGCACGCATACCGCCAACAGATCTGTGTCCCTTAAGGTTCTCGAAACCTGCTGCCTTTGACTCTGCTACGAACTTCTTATCAAGCTCATCGTTGCCTGTAATGAATGGTACGTTCATAAGGCTTCTGTCCTTCTTCTCAACAGTACCCTTGAACATCTTGCTGCTGTCAAGGAAATCGTACAGGATCTTAGCCTTTTTCTCGTTGTGAGCCTTCATTGCTTCAAGTCCGCCCATCTTCTTGATCCACTTGAATACCTTGCCGCATACATATATACCATAGCATGGAGGTGTATTGTAGAGTGACTCGTTATCAGCCTGGATCTTCCAGTCCATCATTGTAGGAGTTATATCGAGTGCAGGACCGTCAGCGATGAGATCTTCACGTACGATTATGATCTGAACACCTGAAGGACCAACGTTTTTCTGAACACCGCCATAGATAACACCGTACTTTGAAACATCAACAGGCTCTGAGAGGAAGCATGAGCTTACGTCAGCAACCAGCTCGTGACCCTTTGTGTTTGGAAGTTCCCAGAACTTTGTACCGTAGATAGTATTATTCTCGCAGATGTAAACATAGTCTACATCATCAGGGATATCAAGATCTGAGCAATCAGGGATATAAGAGAAAGTCTTGTCAGCAGAAGAAGCAACTCTTACAACTTCACCGTACTTTTCAGCTTCCTGAGCAGCTTTCTTAGCCCACTGTCCTGTTATGATATAAGCAGCCTTCTTGTTCTTCATAAGGTTCATAGGAACGCCTGCGAAAACGAGAGAAGCACCGCCCTGTGCAAATATTACCTTATAGTTGTCGGGGATATTCATAAGGTCGCGGAGATCCTTTTCTGCTTCCTTGATGATCTCATCGTAAACCTTTGAACGGTGAGACATTTCCATTACGGACATACCGCATCCCTTGTAATCCATCATTTCCTCTGCACATTCCTTAAGAACTTCTTCAGGAAGAACAGCAGGACCAGCGCTGAAGTTGTAAACTCTGCTCATGTTAATTAAACCTCCATGTATTATATGATTAAAGAATTAATAAATAAGTATTTTCCATACATATTAATTATACTATCTTCGCGGAAATAAGTCAATATCATTCCGGATTTTTTTTGAGATATGCGGTTGTAAGAATGACTAATTTTTTCAACTCTGAATAAGTTGTGCCAATTTTGCGCATTTAAACGGCTGCAATATGGAAAGTTGTTCGTACAAAGCTATGTAAACGGATATTTGGCTTTTCTGATAAGAACTATATCATATAACAATATGGTGTGTTTACTATGGGAAACATGATTATGAACAAACTGTAAACATTCTCGCTAGGTCTTGACTTGAAACGCGTAAAGTGCTAAACTATACTTAGCACTCGAAATATTCGAGTGCTAACACTTTTATCTGACAAGTGCTAATTCACTAATTATATTACGGAGATGTTTAAAATGGGAACAAAACAGTTCAAAGCAGAGTCAAAAAGACTTCTGGAAATGATGATCCACTCTATCTATACACATAAGGAAATTTTCCTCAGAGAGCTTATCTCTAACGCAAGCGATGCTATCGACAAGCTCTATTTCAAGTCACTTACTGACGATAAAGTTGGTCTCAGCAAAGAGGACTTTGCTATCTGGATCAAGGCAGACAAGGATTCAAGAACTCTTAAAATAACAGAT
>JAGCXJ010000082.1 GCA_017961385.1 Lachnospiraceae bacterium | reverse complement strand
TTTCCGGAACGGTCTGTAACAGGTTATACCTGTGAGGATCTTTTTAACAGTGAGCTTCTGATGAATAAAGCTGAAGATGCACTAATAAGGATAGCAAACAAAACAGCGGGAAAGGAATTCAGTGTACTTGTAGGTGTTCCCATACGTTTTAAAAACTGTATATACAACTGCGCAGCGATACTATCAAAGGGAGAGATAAAGGCTCTGATCCCCAAGACCTATCTTCCTAACTACTCTGAGTTTTACGAATGCAGGTGGTTTGCTTCTGGAAAGGACATAAAGTCTCAGTATGTCATGATAGGTCAGACAAGGATCCCCTTTGGAACAGATATCCTTGCATGCGATCAGACAACAGGAGCAATACTTGGCGCTGAGATTTGCGAGGATCTCTGGATACCGGACAAGCCGAGCACTCATGCAGTCTTAGCCGGTGCAAACATAATAGCAAACCTGTCTGCCTCGGATGAGCTCATAGGTAAGCAGCAGTACAGAAGAGAGCTTGTAAGACAGCAGTCTGGAGCTTGCTACTGCGCCTATGTCTATGCTTCGAGTGCAACAGGCGAGAGCAGTACGGATCTGGTCTTTTCAGGTCATTCATTGATCGCATTAAACGGAACTATTCTAAAGGAGGATATCTTCCCGAAGGATTCACATGCAGTAAGTGCACTGATAGACCTTGGCAAGATAGAGCATGACAGACTGCACCAGAATACATTTGAAAACGATCGGGGCGGATACATGCATATAGATGTGAACATCCAGGTTGTCGGTACAGACAGGACAGATATAGAGACAATGGTAAATATCTTACATGAAAACGACTACCCTGTCTCAAGAAATCCGTTTGTTCCGGCAGATGACGATGAAAGAAAAGACAGATGCAGAAGGATACTGCAGATACAGGCAAGCGGGCTGGCTACCAGGGTAAGGGCTACCGGTATAAAGAATCTCGTGATAGGCATAAGCGGAGGACTTGATTCCACGCTGGCACTCATTGTATGCGCAGAAGCAAAAAAGCTGATAAGCGATATAAGAATAATCGCATATACGATGCCAAATGAAGGCAATACTTCATCTCTTACTTATTCTAATGCCGTAAAACTCATGGATATACTCTGCGATGAAGTACATGAGATCCCCATAAAGGAAGGCGTCGATCACCATCTTTCCAAGCTTGGACACGAGCTTTCCTACCAGGGTGAGGGTGATGTGACCTACGAAAACGCTCAGGCAAGAATGAGGACATATATACTCATGGACGCGGCAAACATGAAAAACGGACTTGTTGTAGGAACAGGAGATCTTTCGGAGCTCGCTCTGGGGTGGTGCACATATAACGGAGACCATATGTCTATGTATGCAGTAAACGCATCCGTTCCAAAGACACTTGTAAAGTTCATCTGCGAAACCTATGCGGATATGTGCGCTGATGAAGGATTAAGAAATGTGATCCTGTCTGTAATAGATACTCCGATCACACCCGAACTCACACCGGGGATTGACGGAAAGATCGTTCAGAAGACTGAAGAAAAGATAGGAAAGTATGATCTTAACGATTTCTTCCTCTTTTATACACTGCGTTACGGCTTTGAACCCTCAAGGACAGTCGCCTACGCATTAAGGGCATATCCCGAGCTTGAATTAAGCGATGTAAAAACAGCAGCCAGAAACTTCTTTAAGAGATTCTTTGCACAGCAGTTTAAGAGAAGCTGTCTGCCGGACGGACCGAAGGTCGGATCTGTCTCCCTCTCCCCCAGAGGAGACTGGCGAATGCCAAGCGATGCTTCTTTTGCTTTATGGCTTGAAGATCTAAAATAGCACGAAGGATAAGAATGGAAATAAAAAAAGGCACACGACTAAAAAACAGATATGAGATCACAGAACTTCTGGGAGAAGGCGGCTTTGGTAGCACATACAGGGCTATAGACCATCTATTAAACAGATTCGTTGCGATCAAATGCTCGGATAAAAGCCTTGCTCACGAAGCAAAGATACTAAAAGCGCTTGATAGCGTACCCAATATCGCTCACAGGTATGACTATTTTATCAGTGATAAAAAGCACTTTCTTGTGATGAAGCTGATAAACGGAGTATCTCTGTTTAAGTACAGAAACGACTGCGGCGGAAAGATAAGCATAAACCTGCTGATACAGTTTCTGCCTTATATCCTGACAACCCTTGATCAGATGCATGAAAGAGGGATAATCCACAGGGATATATCACCAGGCAACTTTCTTATAGATGATGAGAAGAGGCTTTTTCTCATCGATTTCGGGACAGCCACATCGGTAAGGGAAGCATCCCTAAGAAACAATACCATATTTTCACATTTAGGCCTCGATGCTCCCGAATCGGCAAGAGCAGATCAGCAGGGTCCCTGGACGGATATATATTCCCTGTGCGTTACTATCATCTATCTTTTGACGGGAGAAGGCATTCCTCTGGTCATAGACAGACAGATTTATGATCCGGTACCTTCGATCCTAACAAGACTGTCTCTTTCATCAAAGATGCAGAATGCACTGATGAACGGCCTGGCACTTGACAAGAGTAAAAGGTATAAGAGCATACAGGCTTTTGCAAAGGCTTTTTACGGAAAGGATATCAGCGTTTCAACGATGGATGAGAGCTACTCTGTCCATTATCATGCAAGGACAGACATAGGAAAAAGAAACGTCAACCAGGATAACTTCATGGTGGATACTCTCTTTCAGTACGGCGGAGAGGACTGCGAGATCAAGGGCTATATAGACTGTGCAAAGGATGAGATCCACATCGCGGCGATAGCAGACGGAGTCGCATCATCAAATCACGGTGAACTGGCTTCAAAGGCTGCCATTCAGGCACTTACCCACTTCGTTGAAAACTACCGAAACGACGAGGGCCTTAACGAGAACCTGATCGAGGAGTTTCTAAACCAGCTTAACGAAAAGATAATAATACTCTCAAAGAAGATCGGGATGACTGCCACTACCATTTCGATACTCATGTGGAAGAACGATAAGTACTGCATCGCAAATATCGGGGATAGCCCTGTATATAAGTTAAGCGACGATCATCTATATAAGCTCAGTGAAGAGCATGTGCTATCAAATGAAAAGCTTCAGGCGGGACTTAATGTGACCACGCAGGATTTCCATACACTGACCAGATATCTTGGAAAGACAAACACTGCCGGAAGCGAGATGGCATATATAAGAAACGGTGTTATTAAAAAGGGAGATATCTTCCTTATATGTTCCGACGGCATAAGCGGGATAACCACCGATGCGGAAAAAAGGAAATATATGAAAAAAGACGGAGACAGGGCAATAAGGGAGTTTTATAAATGCGCGCACAAGCATCCCGCAATGGATAACTGCACTGCGATCATTCTAAAATTCGAGGAGGAAAAAGATGATCACTTTAAATGACTATCTGTATAGCGGCAATACGGTACTCAAGATACTGCTCCAGTATTCATCAGACTTAAAGAAGGAAGCGATCAGAACCGGAAATGCCATAGATCTAGCTCACAGCAATTTCCTGATGCAGATAATAGAGCTTTTGGAGCATACAGATTTTCTGTCATCCCAGTCACTAAGACTCAAGGAGTTTTATCTGTATATGACGGAAAAATATCCATTCCTTGCATTTACGTTCAAGGGAAGGATCAAATCCCTGATACGCGCAGAGGAAAAGTTCAACGGCTACATCCTTGAATACATATATGACTACTACAAGGCAAACAGCGAATTTCCGAGTGAGAATCAGATAAAGAACAGCTTAAACTGCTTCAGGGATCTTATCGCATACCGTATCGTGATCTCTCTTCCGAAGTGTCATATAAAGGAGGGAGAGGACAGAGAAGAAAAGGAGCTTGACTATCTTTATAAGATCGCGGAGGATCTTCCTGATTTTATTGAACAGAAGGGATTCACTCCTCAGCTTTCGGGGCATACTTATGATGAACTGAGTAACAGACTGTCTGACAGATGCAGGGCATATTACAGGGACTATGTAATAAAGCCGCGCTCCG
>JAGCXJ010000081.1 GCA_017961385.1 Lachnospiraceae bacterium | reverse complement strand
GCTCCTTGTAAGCATAAAACTTGTCGTGGAATAATGATTGATCGCCTCAAGGCCCATATCCCTGAAGTTTTGAACAGCTTTTCTCACAACTCTTTCAAAACCGAGAAAGTATCTTATCTCAACACTCTTTTTGATCGATATGTCCTTGCCTGTTGCAATGAATCCCAATCTGTATCCTTCAGTGAAAGTATATGCCATCCTGTCTATATCATCATCACTTAACGTAGCCATATATGTAGCCATGGAAAGCTCCGTGTCAGATATATACTCGCCGTAGTCATACAGATAATCACTGTCGCTAAGATCAGCCTCCATCACTATCGCCTTTGGCAGACTCTGAGTATTTGCAAATGAATCTTTCAGGGAATCACTGAGCATAAGATCAAGATAGTCAAAGGCAAAGCTCTTAAATGTCTCTTTGACATTTTCAAATTCAGGCGCACTTATACCTTCTGACTTTGCTTCGACAAACATGTAATAGATCTCTAAAAAGAGTTCCTCTCTTATCAGAACCTGCTCAAGATTCTGTGAATATGCATATATGATGCAGCTTCTAAGTTCCGCATATATCGCAGACAGAAGCTGTCCGAACTCATTTCCCAGTTTTCTTACAGCAAACGACGGGTTTAAATAGCTGTTTTCATAGTATCTTGGTCTGAGTTCTATATAAAGATCCTTGTTTGCCTGGATCCGTCTGTTTACCGATGTCTTGAAAAAGGATCCTTCAATGGCAGACATCAGTATTCCGTCCACCGAACGCAAAAACAGAGCTGCCTGATTAAAATACGGATAATATGCATCGTCTGTCTCGCATTTGTCACAGATCGAGCCTATCCTCTCCATAGCCAGCTCGTGTCTTTCCATCAAGTATTCGAAATCGTCATTATCAAATATTCTCTTATAACTGTAACTCATTACACCCCGTACGCTCCGGCATATAGTACCATACTGACTCCTAAAAGTGCCGTAAGATTCAAAACTATACCTATATAAGAAAACAGGTGGAACTCATCGGCTCTTGACTTGGATATATATCCAAGTATCAGACCGACTGTTGCAAACAGAAGTATTACCGCTCCTGTCCCTCCGAGACGCTCAGTCGCTATCCCTCCGAGTTTATAGGTTGAGTATATCGCAAATCCGAGCGCTGCATCGGCTATGAGTCCCAGTACCGCAGACATGATAGCCTGCGGAGAATGATTTTTATCTGTAAATATGTACTTCTTTGCCATACTATACTCCGTACTCTTTATAGTACGAATCTATCCTTGCTTTAAGCTCATCGTCAATGATCTTCTTTTGAGTAAGATACTCAACAACTTCCTTCATCGATACGATAGCCCCTGTCTCAAAACCGTAAAGGTCCTTTATCTCATCGAGTGCGCCTTTGTCGCCCTTGCCTTTCTCACATCTGTTTAAAGAAACCATGAGGCCTATTATCTTTACATCGCCCTGTGCCTTGACTATCGGTATCGTCTCTTCCATGGATTTGCCTGATGTTGTAACATCTTCAATAACGACTATCCTGTCGCCGTCCTTTATGGGGCTTCCGAGCAGAATGCCTGCGTCTCCGTGATCCTTTGCTTCTTTTCTGTTAGAGCAGTATCTGATCTCTTTTCCGTAAAGCCTTGAGTATGCCATTGTTGTTGCAACGCTTAACGGTATGCCCTTGTAAGCGGGACCGAATAAAACATCAAAGTCATCACCGTATTTGTCATGTATCGCTTTTGCATAGTACTCTCCGAGCTTTGTCAGCTGAGAGCCTGTAACGTACAGTCCGGCATTCATGAAAAACGGTGATTTTCTGCCGCTCTTTAATGTGAAATCCCCGAACTTTAAAACACCGCAGTCGAGCATGAAATCAACAAATTCCTGTTTATAAGCTTCCATAATGTATTCCCTTTCGTTATCAGCCTAGCGCCTGTGCTATATCTTCCTTCATTGCCTTTACAGCTGCAAGAGCCGCATCGGCATAGCCTGTCTCGCCATATGAAGCATACTGTTGCTGCTGATATGCTCCTATTATTCCGCGGCTTGAGTTTACTATCGCTCCGAGTCCGTCCTTGTTGAAGAAATGTACAAGGTCCTTGCCCTTTCCTCCCTGAGCGCCATAGCCGGGTACGAGTATGAAGCTCTTTGGCATAACTTCCCTCATCAGTTTTCCTTCTTCGGGATATGTTGCGCCGACTACCGCTCCGACATAAGAATATTCATCTCCCATGCATTCACCAGCCCACTCGTTGACTTTTTCGCCTACAAGTTCAAACAGTTTTCTGTTTCCTACAAGCTGATCCTGAAATTCTCCGCTGCTGGGATTTGATGTCTTGACTAAAACGAAGATACCTTTCTTTTCCTCCTTGCAGACTTCTATGAAAGGCTTTACTCCGTCACTTCCAAGATACGGATTTACAGTTACAAAATCCTCATCAAAGCCTCGACAGATCGTTGAGCCGATCTTTACAGAGCCCAGATGACCTATCGCATATGCAGTAGATGTGGATCCGATATCGCCTCTCTTTATATCTCCGATGACAACAAGACCTTTCTGCTTGCAGTATCTTACAGTCTTATCAAATGCTTCAAGTCCGGGCATTCCGAACTGTTCATACATAGCTATCTGAGGTTTTACTGCAGGGATGTATTCACAGATCGCATCTATGATGCCCTTGTTGTACTCCCAGATAGCTGCACCTGCAGCATTTAACGTCTCGCCGTGCTCCTTTATCGCCTTATTTATAATGAAATCGGGGATGAGCTTCATTGTCGGATCAAGTCCAACAACTATCGGAGCCTGAGTTTTTTTGATGTTTGCTATCAGTTTGTTTATCATATATTTCTCCCTTGCCACAGGCTTTTATAAAAGCTTATGATATCCTAATAAAAGGCAAGCATTAGGCTTGCCTTTTTCTTATCTTTATCTTACTGCCATTGATCGTTCAGAAGCAAATTTCTTGATATTCGATGCATTGACATATTTCTTGAATCCGTCACCGTTGACCACAACAAGTGTAGGCGCCTGCATGATGCCGTATTTGCCGGCAAGCTCCATATTCTCCTCTGCGTCTATGAGAACATATTTCTCATTCTTCAGATATTCCTTTGCAAGCTTGCAGTTCGGACAGGTCTTAGTAGTGAACAGATACATCACATCATTGGGTATTGAAACCTCGATATCAGGAACGTCATCCTCAACATCCTTTAATGTGACTACTGCACTCATAGGTCTCTTTAATACCGATCTGTCTATATCGTATACCTGTCTGTTTGCATATTCCTGAAGCTTTCCGTCGTTCCAGTTCTGAACCGGACGGTAGTAGCCTGTGATCCTGCTGTATACTTCTGTAGGATTTCCGCAGTGAGGACACTGTGAAACCTCTCCCGCTATATAACCGTGGTCCTTGCATATAGAATAAGTAGGAGACAGTGTATAGTAGGGAAGCTTGTAGTTTTCAGCTATTGTCCTTACAAGCTCGGCTGCAGCCTTCCAGTCAGGAAGCTTCTCTCCAAGGAATGCATGGAATACCGTACCTGATGTATACAGTGTCTGCAGTTCATCCTGAATGTCAAGAGCGTCAAATATATCATATGTATATCCAACAGGCAGATGTGAAGAGTTTGTATAGTAAGGTGTATCGCCCTGATTGCCTGCTGTCTTGATTCCCGGCCAGTTCTTGCGGTCGTGCTTTGCAAGTCTATAAGAAGTTGACTCTGCAGGTGTAGCCTCAAGGTTGTACAGATCACCGTACATCTCCTGATAATCACTGAGTCTGTTTCTCATATGATTGAGAACTTCCTTTGTGAAATCCTGAACATGCTTGTTGGTCATGTCCGCACGCAGCCAGTTGGCATTGAGTCCTACCTCATTCATTCCAACCAGTCCTATGGTAGAGAAATGATTATCAAATGTACCAAGGTATCTGCGTGTATAAGGGTAAAGACCCTCATTGAGCAGCTTCGTTCTGACTCCCCTCTTTATCTTGAGTGAACGAGCTGCTATATCCATCATCTTGTCAAGGCGCTTGTAGAAGTCAGCCTTGTCAGTTGACAGATATGCGATCCTGGGCATGTTGATCGTAACAACACCCACAGAACCGGTGCTTTCTCCGGAACCAAAGAAGCCTCCCGTCTTCTTACGCAGTTCACGAAGATCCAGACGTAACCGGCAGCACATAGATCTTACGTCCGAAGGTTCCATATCGGAATTGATATAATTCGAGAAGTATGGTGTACCATACTTTGAAGTCATTTCAAAGAGCAGTCTGTTATTCTCTGTATCAGACCAGTCGAAATCCTTTGTTATCGAATATGTAGGAATCGGATACTGGAATCCGCGTCCGTTTGCATCTCCCTCTATCATGGTCTCGATAAACGCCTTGTTGACCATGTCCATCTCTTCCTTGCAGTCCTTGTAGCAGAAATCCATCTCCTTGCCGCCTACTATTGCAGGAAGCTCGGCAAGATCCGCAGGAACTGTCCAGTCAAGTGTTACATTTGAGAAAGGTGCCTGTGTTCCCCATCTTGAAGGTGTGTTGACACCGTAGATGAATGCCTCTATGCATTTCTTGACTTCCTTATATGTAAGATTGTCAACCTTTACGAAAGGTGCAAGATAAGTATCAAATGAAGAGAACGCCTGTGCTCCTGCCCATTCATTCTGCATGATACCAAGGAAGTTTACCATCTGGTTGCACAGTACAGAAAGATGTGCAGCCGGTGCAGATGTTATCTTGCCCGGAATGCCTCCGAGTCCTTCTTTGATAAGCTGCTTTAAAGACCATCCGGCGCAGTAGCCGGTAAGCATAGAAAGGTCATGTATATGTATGTCGGCATTACGATGAGCCTTTGCTATCTCCTCATCATAAACCTCAGACAGCCAGTAGTTGGCTGTAACGGCACCGGAATTTGACAGGATCAGCCCGCCGACAGAATATGTTACGGTGGAATTCTCCTTTACTCTCCAGTCCTCAACCTTTACATAGCTGTTTACAACATCCTTGTAATCAAGGATGGTTGATTTCATGTTACGAAGCTTTTCTCTCTGTTTACGATAGAGAATGAAAGCTTTTGCCGCTTCAGAATACCCCGCCTGCTCCAGGACTCTCTCAACCGAATCCTGAATATCCTCTACAGCAATCTTGTTGTCTTTTACCTTGTTCTGAAAATCAGCAGTAACTCGAAGCGAAAGCAGATCGATTACATCATTTGTGAATGACGCATCAGTAGCATTGAAAGCTTTGATGATGGCATCGCTGATCCTTGCTAAAGCAAACTCTGTCTCTTCCCCGTCCCTTTTGACTACCTGAAACATTGGATAACCCCGACTTTCTTATAAGAATATTATAGTAGCTTTCGAAAAACGCCCTACATTAGCCATGATAACATCACCTAGTATAAAAGTCAACAGAAAACACAATATATTGTGTATTTTTATGTAAACTTTACCTAAATATTGTGTCCATGCAAAAAGAGCCTATTTGTGCGGATATGCGCCCATACCCACAAAAACAGGCTCTTTTTTATGTTAATTCATTATATAAATTGCCCCACTAGAACATCATCTGGTAGATAGGAATACATTTTCCTTTTTGGCTGCTTCATCATCAGGATAGCTTGTCATATATGAGGCCATCAGATTCTTGGCCTTCTTGAAATCACCCATGTATTCCGTAGCAACGATCTCATTGTATGAGAGCGTCTGCTCAATACCGTTGTTCTCTATGTTCTTTGCACTCATAAATGCATTGAGCGCAGCCTCATAATCACCCGCTTCAAGTTTGCTCAGTCCCAGCTGATTATAAATGATGGCGCTTTCCGGATGTCTCTTTAGGAAATTGTCATATACGCTCGCAGCATAATTGTAGTCTCCAAGCTTTTCATATGTCTTTCCGAGAAACAGTACCGTATTCTGATCATCGTCGTCTCTGGCATCCTCAAGATAAACCTTGGCATTTTCCAGATCGCCCATGTAATAATATATCCTGCCCTTGTCAAAGCTTGAAAGTTTCTTTTCATTATCTACAAGGAAGTTCTGAAGATACTTGATACCCTCTTCCTCGTAGTAGTTGTCCGATAAACGTCCCGCGACTTCTATCCTGAGATCGTAGTTGCCGGGTGCAAGGCTTAAGGCTTTTTCAAAGTCCTCTATCGCAAGATCGTGCTCTCCGACTTTCAGATAATCGGTGCCTCTGTGGTAGTATGCCATCACATCCTTGTCATTCAGGTTTAGAATCGCGGTATATGTAGCTATCGCTTCATTGAATTCATCTAATTTCTCATATGCCTGAGCAAGATAAAAATTCAGATCGTAATCTATATCTCTTACATTGCTTCCCGTATATGTCATGCTCTCGTGGTAATAATCCACGGCCGCCTGATAATCCATCAGATAATAGCTGGCAATGCCTCTTCCTCTGGCGATCATGAGCGGATCCTCTCCGTTCTCCTGCGCGATATTGAATGAATCCATAGCCTGGGAAAACTGATTGTTCTCGATGGAATCATATCCGGCCTGTGTATATTCACCCTGCTTCATGCGTCCGCAGCCTGCAAGAAAGATCACACTTACAGCAAGAAGTAATGAAGTTTTTCTTATACATCCCCTAAGCTTCATAGTATCGTTCCTTATCTTAGAAGATTATATCATATAATAATTTTGTTTGTCTTAATAATTTATTAAATCTCACCAGCCATAGCAAGTGCGTCATCTATATGAGCAGCGAAATTATCTTCACCGATCTTTTCATCAAACCCGCCTTTTTTCATTACGCTCATAGGCTGTTCGTTAACATGAGACAGGATAAGTCTTATACCGTGTTTCTGACATGTCTCGTGGATCTGTTCAAGAGTTCTTAATGCAGAGATGTCAAGAGCGGGTACTCCTCTCATTCTTAGGATGACAGCCTTTATTCCCTTCTGGGTATTTATCTGCATGAACTTGTCGGCAGCCGCAAAGAACATGGGTCCGTTAATCTCATATACAAGTACTCCCTTGGGAACCTGACGAAGAGAGAGAGCCATGGGATCATTGTTCTCATCATAATCCTCATCCAGATATTCCCAGCTCTTTACTTCGGTAACTTCGCTCATTCTTCTTAAGAAGAGGAATGCAGCCATGATTATGCCTACCTCTATAGCCACTACAAGATCAAATACAACCGTAAGGATAAACGTGATTACAAGTACCAGGATATCGCTCTTTGGAGAGCATTTGCACAGATGAACAAACTCTCTCCATCCGCTCATGTTGTAGGCTACCATGAAAAGAATCGCTGCGATAGCAGGCATTGGTATCCATGCAGCATACGGCATGAGTATGATAAGTATTATAAGAAGTGTTACAGAGTGTACCATTCCGGCTACAGGTGTACGGCCGCCGCTCTTTATGTTAGCCGCGGTTCTAGCTATTGCTCCTGTTGCGGGGATTCCTCCAAACAGTGCGCTGGCAAGGTTTCCTGCACCCTGAGCGACAAGTTCAATGTTAGGCTTGTGTCTGCTTCCTATCATACCGTCTGAAACAACGCATGATAAGAGAGACTCGATACCTGCCAGTATCGCTATAGTAAACGCATCGGGAAGCAGAAGTCTAACTGTCTCAAAGCTAAAATGCGGTATTGAAAGAGGCGGAAGCTTATTTGAGATCTCGTAAAGATCCCCGATTGTCTTAACATCCATCTTAAGGCCTTTGACCATGACTATAGAAACTATAACAGCTATCAGCGAACCCGGAATGATCTGTGTGATCTTGGGCCATACGATCAAGATTATAAGGCATACAATTCCGACTATGAGTGCCTGTACATTCACTGTAGGTATGGCATGTATTATGGCCATTACCTTTTCAGGCGTCTCTATAGGTGAAGTCGTAAAGGTCATACCGAAGAAATCCTTTATCTGGCCTATAAGTATCGTCACCGCTATACCGAATGTGAATCCTGTTGTTATCGTATAAGGAATGTACTTTATCAGATTTCCGAATCTGAAAAAGCCCATGATGATGAGAATGATTCCCGCCATTATGGTAGCAAGCACCAGCCCTTCCATGCCGTTTTTTGCAACTATCCCGGCAACGATCGTGGCAAATGCAGCCGTGGGACCGGCTATCTGAACTCTCGATCCTCCAAGGAATGCTATAACAAAGCCTGCAAATATCGCAGTATATATACCCTGTTCAGGTCCTACTCCCGAAGCAAGCGCCAAAGCTATGGACAAGGGAAGCGCTATTATAGCGACTATGATACCGCTTATTACATCCTTTCCAAACTGCTTTGCATTATAGTTTTTCATTACATCAAATAATTTTGGTCTGAATTCTTTCATCATCTTCTCCGTTATTTTTTGCACAACAATATGAATTATCACAAAAAGAAGTGTCTTTGACTATGTGCAAATATACAAAAAACCACCCCTTTAAAGGGTGGTTAGTTGAAATAATGCATATTATTGCTGTTTTAAACTGTGTTTTCTTATCAAAGAAGCTATAAACATGATGATCGCGACCAGAACTGCCGCTACGCTAAGAACAAAAACGAGAATAAATCCGATCATCGTAAAGGCAGGTGCGGGATGACCCTGAGCCTGAGCAGCATCTGCAAACAGATTCGAATCAAGATAAGCGCACAGTGTGATTATCACGATATCCAGTATCAGCTGCAGCGGTATCAGCAGCAGCCATCTGGCGGGATGTATGGTCTTATCCTTATTTGATCTGCTCATATGCCCTGTCTTTCCTTACGTGCCTGTTCAAACTTCTCCTTCATTGTAGGATTGTCCTTTGTCAGCTTCTTTATGCTCACATCCTCGACCTTGCCTGTCGCGATACGAAGCTGAGAATCTGATCCCTGCAGCTCCTTCTTAACCTTTTCAAGATGCTGTATGGTCTTGTCTATCTCCTCGATCGCCTTGTCAAAATGATTGTGTGCAAGCTCATAATTGCGGCTGAAATCGCTTTTGAACTTAAGAAGCGAATCTTCAAAGTTCGATATATCTATATCCTGGTTTCTTACGATCGCAAGTTCCTGTTTATATGCAAGCGCATTTAATGCGGCATTTCTTAACAGAGTTATTATAGGTATGAAGCACTGCGGTCTTACAACATACATCTTATCGTATTTGTAAGATACATCAACGATGCCTGCATTATAAAGTTCGCTGTCAGCTTCGAGCAGTGTGACTAAAACGGCATACTCGCAGTTCTTTTCTCTTCTGTCCTTGTCAAGTTCCTTAAAGAAATCCTCGTTCTTATGCTTGGTGGCGGTCGTATCGCTCTCGTTCTTCATCTCAAACATGATAGATACGATCTCATTGCCGTATTCATCATTTTCCCTGAAGATGAAATCTCCCTTGCTGCCCGTCCTGGCATCATTATCCTTTTCAAAGTATGCATTCCTAAAGGCAGTGGCACGTAGCTGGTTAAACTGGATCTCGCAGTGCTGTTCAAGAGTTTCACCAACCATCTTTGTCGACATCTTTGTCTTAAGATCCTTGTAAAACTCGATCTGAGCATCCTTTTCGGCTAAAAGGACCTTTGTGTTTTCCTTCTCGTTTAACAGATCCTTTTCAAGATCGTGATTCTTATCCTCGACCTTTTTAACGGCCTCCATGACTGCGATCTGCTTCTTGTCCTCGCTGCTGTCAAGTTCAGACTTCAGTTTCAGGATCTTAGCTTCAGCCTGAGCAAGCGCAGTCTTTATCTCAGCCTTATGCTCTTTATCAAGATGCTCTTTTAATTCATCGATCCTTTCATTAAGATCGCGTTCGAATTCGGCATCTCTTATCTGCTTTACTATGGAACTGAGTTCAGTATCATCAACCGTAAATGCCTGTCCGGAATGCGGGCATCTGAGTTCTGACATATATCATCCTCTGTTCTGCTTTGCTACTACATTTTCACCGCAGTATATCTTTCTTCATTTCGGTTTCTCGATCTTTCCTGTAGGATTACGAGGTATATCCGCACACACGAT
>JAGCXJ010000080.1 GCA_017961385.1 Lachnospiraceae bacterium | reverse complement strand
ATCGAGGATGCCAATAACGAGGAGTACTGCTACTATCTCTATCTGAATGCCCTATATAGCTCAGACGAGTATTACTCAAGGGAAGTAGCAGATCAGATAAAGAGCATCTATGACAATGACAGGACAAACTGGAGGATCGCATGGATCCTGATCCATCTTAGCGAGGACCTGAGAAGATCCGCAAGCAGAAGGTTTACCTGGATAATAGAACAGGTAAGGATGGGATGCATAAGCCCTGTTATCTATTTAGAAGCCATAAAGGCACTCAGCGAGAGTCCTTCGCTTTTGCATCATCTTGAAAAAGAGGAAAAGAGGATAATCCTCTACGGAGCAAAAGAAGGAGTGCTCAGCGAGGACATCATGTCACAGGTATCCTACCTTGTCATGAAGTCCAAAAACTATGATCCGACGCTTCTTAGGATAATGCGTCACATATATGACAAGACAAGGAGCGATGAGGCTCTGCAGTCTGTCTGCGTTCAGCTGATGAAGGGTTCAAAGACGGGACCTGAGTATTTTGCATGGTACGAGGAAGCCGTTGATCGAAACTTCCCGCTAACCAAGCTCTACGAGTCATATATGCTCTCAATGGATCTTAGAAGAGACGAGCCGATCCCAAAGAGAGTACTTATGTATTTTTCATATCAGTCATCTCTGCCGCCTGCTCAGAATGCATATCTGTATTCCTATGTCGTAAAGAACAGAGAAAGCATGCAGGAGATGTATCTGACATACAGGGAGAGCATAGACAGATTCATAATAAAGCAGCTCTATGAGGGAAGGATAGATCATAACCTGGCATATCTGTACAGCAATATCGTTTTAGAGGATATGCTCACAGAGGATAACCTAAGACAGTTTTCTAAGATACTCTTTAAACACTGCGTCACTGTCGAGGATAAGGATATCGTAAGCGTAGTAGTAGTCGATGAGAGACTAAAGAAGCAGATGAGCTATCCTGTAAGCAATGGATGCGCTTATGTGGCGCTTCTTGGAAACGACTATGCCGTTTTACTCGAGGACGCGTTCGGAAACAGATATTTCCAGACAAGGGAGTACTCTACAGAGAAGTTCTTTGTACCGGGAAAGATCCTATACAAGATGGAGAACAAGGCAACTGACAGCCTTCTTTTCAATCTGTTCTTGTGTGATGATTCGCCGGAATTCTTGCTCGTTACAGATCAGAGCGTTGAAAGATACAGATATCTTGAATCAAGCGATGAGATCACAGATACATACAGGGGAATGATCAGACTGCCTCTTTTAAGATACTACCTGGAAAAGGATGATGTGGTATCGGCAGACGAGATCCTAAATGATCTTAAGTATGAGGATATATCATACAAGGATTACAATGAGCTGATGCGTTTCATGCTCATAAGAGGAAGGCTTGATGATGCCGTAGACTTTACGATACATTTCGGGGCTGAAAACTTTGAACCGAGACTTTTAATGCGTCTTGCATCACGCATCTTAGAGCGCGACGGAATTTTTGAGCAGGAAAAGCTCACTGCCATCTTGCTCAGCGCTTTTGAAAGAGGAAAATATGACGAGCAGGGTTTGCGTTATCTTGTTAGATTTTCAAAGGGCCCGATAAAGAAGCTTAGAAATATCTGGAAAGCGGCAAGCGGATTTGACATAGACACCTATGAAGTCTGCGAGAGGATGATAAAGCAGACTCTCGAAACGGGTGCATATATCGGAGAAGAGGCAGCCGTATTAAAGGAGTATGTCGAGGGCGGTGCAAAGAATGAAGTAGAGCTCAGATATCTGTCATACTTTGCACATGAAAACTTTGTCAGAGGCAGACTTGTAGATGACTACATGTTTGATGAGATGGAGAGACTTTTCAAGGTCGAGGGTGCTATAACAGATATATGCATGCTCGCATGGCTGCAGCACATATCTAAGGATGTGAGCGAATATACAAGTGATGACAAGGCTGATACCATATCGGAATTCATCAGGGTGCTGATGGTAAAGAAGGGCATTGTCTTCCCGTTCTTTGGAAAGTTTAAGAACATCTCGACGGGCGCAGCTCAGGTGTATAACCAGGTGCTAGTCGAATACAGGGGAACTCCCGGTGTAAAGACTGTCATAAACTATGTGATAAACAAGCAGGATGATGAGATCGGCGGTTATTCGAGAGAGGATATGACCGATATGTACGGCGGCATCTATGTAAAGAGATTCATCCTGTTTTTCGGAGAGTCGCTTCAGTACTACATCACAGAGGAAAGAAGCAGCGGACCGCAGTTAACAGAGAGCGGTACAGTCGGAAAGAATGATGTCACGGCACACAGCGAAGGCGACAGATATTCAATGGTAAATGATATCGCCATAGCTGATACATTAAAGGATTACGATACGACTTTGAGACTGCTCGAAGAATACAAATACAAGGAGTATCTGGTGAACAGTATCTTTTCACCGCAGTAAGAATGTTTGGATTTGGTGAACGATTCGTAGTAGGCTACGATCTTTCAACTGAATATGCACAGATAAGCTACATGGGCATGCAGGACGCCATGCCTGAGACAGTGACGCTTGCGGAAGGCAGGGAGGATTACAACATACCTGCATGTCTGTTCAAGCGCATGGAAGTCAATCAGTGGTTCTTCGGACGCGAAGCCAAAAACTACAGCAGCGTTGAAGAAGGCACGATGGTAGAAAATCTTTTGGAGCATGCTCTTGTGGGAGACAAGCTTAAGATCGGAGAGGATGAATTCGATCATGTGGCTTTGCTTGCCCTGTTTATCAAAAGGAGCATGACTCTTCTAAAGAGAGTTCCGAAAGAAAAGATAGCTGCGATCATGTTTACGGTCCCCGATCTTACAAAGAGAGCCATAGAAGTGCTCGAGTCTGTGGCAGAAGTCCTTGGATTTGATGATACAAAGATCTTTTTTGTCGGGAGACAGGAGAGCATCTTCTACTATGTCATCCACCAGCAGAAGGAACTCTGGAAGCAGGATGTACTCGTATATGATTTTTCAGAGAGAAATCTTAAAGGGTATCATTTCAGCGTTAACAGAAATTCAAGACCGCAGGTATCTGTTGTTGACGAGACCATTCATCCCATAGTTGCAAGCGATGATAACAAGGACAGTGAATTTAGCGATGTCATAAAGATAGATACTAAAGACAGCGTCGTATCCGGAGCATTCCTGATAGGAAACGGATTTGAGGACGAGTGGTGTCATGATTCCCTGAAGGAGCTCTGCAGAGGACGAAGAGTATTTAAGGGAAACAACCTCTACAGCAAGGGAGCCTGCTATGCGGCAAGAGAAAGACTCATAGACTCGGATATGAATCAGAGCCTTATCTTTCTTGGCAAGGACAAGCTAAAGGCCAATATAGGCATGAACCTGCTAAGAGGATCTGAGGAATCATACTATGCGATCCTTGACGGAGGAGAAAGCTGGTATGATGCAAAGAAGGAATTTGATATCATCCTTGATAAGGATAATACGTTTGAGATACTGATAACGCCTCTTGACGGAAAGAATGTCAGGAGCATAGAGATAGTCCTTGACGGACTTACTGAGAGAGAAGCAAAGACAACGAGACTTCATTTGAAGGTATTCATGGAGTCTGATGACAGACTGAGAGTCTGTGCGACTGATATGGGATTCGGAGAATTCTATCCGACCACATATCAGCTGTTTACCAGACAGATAGAGTTATGATATGAGCAATGTATTGTTGTGTATGGGCGAATTAGCCGTCAATCCGTATTTTGTAAAAGAAGCATGCATGCACCTCTATTCAATAGAGGAGCTCTGTTATTATGTCTATAACAATGCTTTCTTGCTTGATGATAACTTTGTCAACGAAAAGCTCATTGAATTTATAAGGACCGAGCTAAAACTGGAAGGATTAGCGGATCATATAGAAGAGATAGCGGATAAAAAAGGCGCCTTAAGCAACCTTGCAAGGATACTCAATAACGAAGTTGGCTACTATTCGGAGAATGAGTGGAGCACACTGATAGAAGATATAGAAAACAACAGCAAAATGAGTCTCGATGTCAGAAAGAAGGTAAGAGCGGACGGGCTTTTGAATGCAGGGAGATTCGGAAAGGCAATGGAGGAATACGAGAACATCCTCTGTGACCTTACCGACAGCGATGAGCAGCTTATAGCCGGAGTATATCACAACCTCGGAGTATGCGCGGCAAAGATGTTTCTGTTTGAAAAGGCTGCAGGATTTTTTCAAAAGGCATATGAGAACTATGCAAACACCGAAAGCTATCAGGAGATGCTGCTTTCGCTGAAGCTTTCATATGAACCGACAAAGTATCTTAACTATCTTTCAGAGCATAAGGAAAGCTATGAGGATTCCTTGGAGGTCGAGAGAAAGATGGAGATACTTAGGCTATCATGGGGAGAGCAGCCTGCTTACAAGTATCTTAAGGAGATAGAGCAGCAAAAGGAAGAAGGCGGCCCGTATTATGAGAGCTTGGATCGATTGACCGATGATGTAAAGGGAAGCTACAGAGGGTATGTAAATGGCACTTGGTAACGGCTTTTTTAGCAGATTGTTTGGAAAAAATAAAGAAGAGGATGATTTTTTCACCGAGTATGCCATCGAGATGGATGAGGAGACAGAAAGCCTTGCCTGGAGCTGGGACAGTCTGATCAAGGACAGGCATCTGTTAAAGCTCAGTGATGATCTTCAGCGTGAAAAGTATATCAGAAGCTTAGTTGAGCAGGTAAAGAATGCGTCTGAACAGATAGACCGTCTTTCTGTTGAGTACAACACCGTTACCGGCAAGCTTCAGGATATGGATGAGATAGAAAACCTTCCCGGTGGCGAACTGGCAAATCTGCGTGCAACTGCTGAAAAGATAATAGAGATCGAGAAGGAAAGAAATGAATACTTCAGATCGAAGAATCTGATGAGCGATGCGCAGTTTAAGTCCATGCAACAGTTTGCAAACGAGATGCCAAAGGCTTACGAGGATCTTAAGGCTGCAGAGGAGCACAGATCGCTGATAAGAGATGATCTTAAAAAGCTCGATGATGAAAAGCTTGGATATGTATATGGAAATTCAGAACTTAAAAACAGCGTGAACAACTTAAGAGGCATGCTCATGATATGCATGTTTGCGGCTATCGCCTGCATTTTAATGCTGCTCGTTCTGCAGTTTGGATTTAACATGGATACGCGTATCGGCTTTATCATAACGACTCTTGCCATAGCCATAGCCGTCACTGTCATATATGTAAGATATACGGATGATGACAAGGAGAGGATAAAGACCGCAAAAGCGATAAACCGTATCATACTGTTGCAGAATACCGTAAAGATAAGATACGTGAACAACAAGAACCTGCTTGATTACCTATATAATAAGTACAATACCTAATCGGCAAAGGAGCTTCTAAAGGTATACAACCTCTATGAAGAGGAAAGAGAAAAGAGAGACAAGCATGCCGAGAATGAAAAGCAGCTTAATACCTATCAGCAGGAGATGCTCCGCTTTTTAAAGCGCTATCATCTAAGCGATGTGTATATGT
>JAGCXJ010000009.1 GCA_017961385.1 Lachnospiraceae bacterium | reverse complement strand
AGTTCCAGGGCCAGATACCCAGGAGACACCTCCCGCCAAAGCCAAAATGTCAAAGAATTTTGATAGTGTTAAATAGTGGACCATTCGCAGCTAAGCGGAAGGTCTCTGTTGCTAACGCTCTTCTCTTTAACCGAAACTGTTACCAGCTTTGAAGCCTTGGCACGGTTGCACTGAAGATGAGCAAGCTGCAGGTTTTCCAGGTTTACTGGATCACCACCCTTGGAAATAGGTATGATGTGATCGAGTGTTGGTGACCAGGGATTTGGGAACGGTAGCTTCTTATCAACGGGCCGTCCGCATATGGCACATAATGATTGCTGTGCATATATGATCTTCTTGGCTTTGTTGTATGCTACTTTGGCCCAAGTATGGTCAGCTCTTGCAGTCTTAGGCATGTTTGTCTCCAAATAAAAAGAACCCGAAGGTTTTATGCTTCGAGTTCCTTACGTTCTATCTTCATTATAGATTATTACACCAACTTGGATGTCATTGTGTGTCATCTTTGTCGGTACGCTTCGATCTTGGTATTTAATGTCTCCTTACCGATATCACAATCTTCATACCATTCGACTGCCTTCATGATATCTCTTAGCTGTTCTGCTAAAACACCTATGCGGATCTGTGCGGACTTGATGTACTCGATCAGGCGTCTCATGTCTCTGGCTACGTCTTCGTATCCTTCTCGGGTTAGGATTTCACTCATCTCTTCCAGATCACTTGCGCTGTTCATCAGGTCTGTGACTTCTTTGCAGTATAAGTAGTTAAATGATCCACCGCTCATCTCTTATCTCCTCTCATATCTGCTCCGCAATTACAGAACGGATAATCTTTTGATACATCATATCCAGTATCGTCCCTGACGGTTCTGCCACAACAAGAACACTTATAATCTGTAACGTGAATGCCTCTTTGCGTTTCTATCCACTCGCCTTTACGTTCGACAGGCAGGATTCCCAGCATCTCCGCGAAGTGTCTTGCGACTTTCTCAGCATCATCTCTATACATAGTCATTTCCCAACTAGACTTAGTTCCATTCTGCTCATCTTCAAGTGTTATTGAAAACACATCATCAGCCGTTACCGATAAAAGGATGTTGGCCTTGCCTTTGTGTTCACCCAGATAGTTGTGCTTGTTAATGATGTTGATATTCATTTCTTATTGCCGCTCCAAGTTCTTTTTCAAGTGTCTTCATCAATCGCTCACCCTTTGGCTTGATAACTCTGAGATACTTCATAGAGATAATGTGAGTTGCTTGCTTAGGAGTGGGTTGATTCATTATCCAGAAATCTATAGTCTTGCCTTGCTTATTGTTGACTGTATAAACGTAGCTACTGTTCATTTCTTTCTCCCAACCCAACAGACGAAGGCTATTGTGAGACATATAATTGCTGTTATCGTTACTGCCGTGTAATTCATTTCTTACTGCCTTTCTTGGGTTTGTCATCAACATTGATTATCTTGCATTCATTCTCTACAATACTTCTAAATGCTATGCGATCATCTTCTTCGAACATACAGAAGTCGTTCGCACAGATCAGGACATCTTCTAGTCGTACATACTTTGTCTTACTCATCTTTGGCCTCCTTTTGGCTTTTTCCAGTCATATTCAAATTCGTATCCATGCCAAGCTGCTGACGGTGATCTGATTCCTAGTAATTTCTTTATAAATGCTTTTATCATTCTCATATCTCACCTTTAATCTCTGAACAATACCCACCAGATGTCATAGAAGAAGTCTCCTACACCATTTATAAAGTCAACTATCATTTGAACTATTCTTTCTATAAGTTCATCATTTTCCATTGTTGTTACTCTTCCTCATATACAAGTGTCCGACTTTGGCATATCTTCCACATCTGGTACACATCACGTTGCCCTCATTGATCGGGATAAACCAATGGTTGCCGTTTTCACATTCCAGTCGGCTCAATATCTCTATGCGAATTCTGGATAATAATTCATTTTGCTTACTCATTGTCATTATCCTCGCTGTATATCCTGGTCACTGAGCACTGCCAGGACCTCATCATCAGGGATAAATGGTCGGATCTTGATCAGGCCATCATGTACGATTCGGTACGGCTGCCTTTGGGCATAATGATATTTGTTCTGGATCTGGCCCCAACTCATCCTGTTGATATAACGGTCATACATCATCGAATGCATCGTAGGATTCTTGATGTTGTCGAGGACCATTGTGGTGTGCATATTCTCTACTGAAATCTCAGTGATGAGCTTATCGATCTTCTCGCATAGAAGCGAATACTCGATGTTCTTGGTCTCTGTGCTGTTTTCACCAGTATTAGCAGGTACAAATTCAGAATCGTATTTTCCTATGCCCGAGAGCTGAGAGATGATTTCAGCCTTACGTCTCTCGTAAGATTCGATTTCATTGTCCTTGAACCACATTCTGCTTAGCCAGAGGTGTGCTTCGAACTGTTGATCGTTCATATTACTCATGCTTCTATCTCCTTATACTCAACGACAATGCATGCCTTCTCTGCATAAAACTTCTCAATGTGAAGATCAGTTATCTGGGAGTCATTTTTAAAGAAGCCGCATTTAGCCATCTGATCAATAAAGGCT
>JAGCXJ010000079.1 GCA_017961385.1 Lachnospiraceae bacterium | reverse complement strand
GGTAAAATATGCACATTTCTATGCTGTTTTTAGGCGTTTATACGGCTTTATGCATGAACTATCCTGATTATTATTTATATATATCATGATGTATTTTGGAACATGCAAAAGGAGCCGGCATATGCCGACTCCGTGATATGTATTAATCAATAGCTGCTTATATGGCGTTACTTGCCGTCTTCACTGCCTTCTTCACCCTGGGCAGCTTCTCTTTCAGCATCCTCGTCATAGTACTGGATCTCTTCTTTTTCTTCAGCAGGAACATCGATATAATCCTCGGAGATATCCATACCTGTAACCTGTTCCTTTATCTGCTCTGAGAGCTGCTTTAACTGCTCCGATACGTTCTTTCCGGCCCATATATTCGAGAAGGTGATCTCTGCCTGGAGCCAGTAGTTTGATGTTGCCATCATCTTTGGTACGGGCTTGGAATCAGCATACACATTTACGAATTCCTGTGCTGCAGCATCCTCGTATGTCACTGTATTGCATGCACTGAGCTTTCCTGACATGTTGTAAAGGTCAGGAGCCTTATATATCGTTAAGAACTTTGCAAATGATGCAGCCGTCTCCTTCTTTTCAGAGTATCCGTTAACTGCAACCGTATTTGTTACCGACATGCTTCTTGTCGTAAGATTTTCACTAAGCTGCGGTAGACGCATAACTCCGTATTCATACTCGAACTCTCCGTCTGCCTTGGCCTGTTCCAGAACCTTTATCGCATCGCTCGTAGCTGTCGTAAATACCATCTTGCCTTCAATGAATTCCCTAAGCACGCTCTCATATGATATGTCTTCATAATCAAATGAGAAGAACTGGTTAAGATCCTGATACAGTGTAAGGGCTGTAATGGTATCCATGTTGTATATATCTATCACAGACGGATCATCACCGTTTTCTCCGCCTATGTTGATATAGTTTCCTACAAAGAAATAATTATAGAAGATATCTTTTACATCCCATTTGAATACTGTCTCGACCTCCATTGGAGCATCATATGTATCAGCAAATTCCATGAGCTCGTCGAATGTATCAGGCAGGGACTGCTGTATCCTATATTCTATCCTCTCTTCGGGAGTCATATCAGCCTCGGGATTATCCAGAACCTCTTCTTCGGCCTCATCTTCATTGGCTTCCTCTTCATCAGGTTCTGTTGAATCCTCAGCCATTATCTGATTCTGAGCCATGTTGAAAAGATATGTTCTGTTATATAGCATCGCGCTCGTTTCAAAATAGAACGGATATGCAACAGGATTTCCTCTGTATGTAACAGACTGAAGCGCTGCAGGCGAAAAATGATTCTGATTTACCACATCTGTATCAACGATATGAGCCAGTCCTCCAAGATATGCTCTCTCCAGCATGTCATTTGTGATCACATACAGATCAGGCATTGAATCATTTTCTATGGATGCCTTGTTAACCTGTTCCAGATACTCGTCACCTGACTGAAGCTTGGGAACGACTCTCACTCCGTACATCTCATTGTATGCCACACATGCCGCTTCCATGAAATTTGAAAGGGAATCATCAGTATACCATATGACAAGACCGTCATTGCTTGGAACTTCTTCTTCAAGTTTGGCGGGTGTAGCGGTGGCTGCCGTAAACACTGCCCATCCTGCGATGACAATGCACACAAGCGCAGACACTACTCTTTTAGTAATATTCATAAAAACCTCAAATCATGCCTTATGCGACCGTTTCATCAAGAGCCTGCTTAAGTATTGATATCATGTCATCAACATCTTTTGTACTTATAACAAGCGGAGGAAGGAAACGCAGGATGTTTGTTCCCGCATTTATGAGTATAAGACCTTTATCCAAAGCCTTGTTGATAATGTCAGCAACAGGCCTGTCAAATTCAAGGCCCTGCATGCATCCCATTCCCCTGTGCTCTTTTATGCAATCATAGCCGGCGCATATTTCATCGAGCTTCTCATACAGATAAGCTCCGACTTTGTTCACATTATCTATTATATGTTCAGACTCAAACAAATCAAGTACTTTATCTATCGCTGTACATACAAGAGGGTTTCCTCCGTATGTTGAACCGTGATCTCCTGCGACAAGAGAATTCTTTGCTACCTTTTCTGTTACAAGAAATGCTCCGACAGGAACTCCGCCGCCGACAGCCTTTGCAGTAGTCATGATATCGGGATGTACGTCATACATGTGCCATGCATAGTTTGCACCGCACCTTCCCATGCCGCACTGGATCTCATCGAGTATAAGAAGTATGTCATTTTCTTTGCATAACCTGCCTACACCTTCGATAAACTCCTTGGTTGCCGGATATATGCCGCCCTCTCCCTGAAGAGTCTCCATAATGATAGCGCATGTTTTTTTATTTATCAGTGCCTTTACGCTCTCAAGATCATTATAATCAGCAAACTTAACCTCACAGATGAGAGGCTCAAATGCTTCCCTGTACGCCTGCTTGCCTGTTACTGCAAGGGCACCGCATGTCCTGCCGTGGAAAGAATGATCCATGGCGATTATCTCATGATCATGAGTTTTATCCTTATTATATGCATACTTTATTGCAGCCTTTATCGCTCCCTCAATCGCCTCTGCACCGCTGTTCGTACAGAATACACGGTCCATATGAGCAAACTTTGTAAGTTTGCCTGCAGCGTTTGCAAGCGGAACCGAATAATAATAGTTAGATGTATGAATAATCTTATCTATCTGAGCCTTAAGAGCGTCATTATATTCCTTTACATTGTATCCAAGTACGAACACTCCGATTCCGCTCACAAAATCCAGATACTTCTTTCCTTCTATATCATACAGATACACACCGTCAGCGTGATCAAATACTATCGGATAACGGTTATATGTATGAAGCAGGCTTTCTTCAGCCTGATCTATATATTCATTAGTAGTCATCTCTTATTCCTCTTCTTTGATTATAGCAGTGCCGACACCGCTGTTTGTGAATATCTCGAGCAACAGGCAGTGAGGTATTCTTCCGTCCAGTATATGTACCCTGTTTACTCCGTTCTTGATCGCATCCGTGCAGTTTCCAAGCTTGGGCAGCATTCCTCCGCCGATGATCCCCTCGTTTATAAGAGCATCCGCATCTGCAGCGGTGATTCTTGAAATAAACGAACTTCTGTCATTTATATCTCTGTAGAGACCTTCGATGTCTGTAAGGAATACGAGCTTGTCAGCTCCGACTGCCTTTGCTATCGCACATGCCGCATCATCGGCATTGATGTTATAGGTCTCATAATCCTCGCCTAAGCCTATTGGACTTATAATAGGAAGAAAGTCGTTTTCCAGAAGATCATAGATGATCTTTGGAGAAACCTTTGTTACATTGCCGACAAAGCCGATGTCCTGACCGTTTGAGAGCTTCTTTTCAACAGTCAAAAGCTTTCCGTCCTTGCCGGATATGCCTACAGCCTTGACTCCGAGTTCCTCGACCATACGGACAAGGTTCTTGTTTACTCTGCCAAGCACCATCTCGGCTATCTCCATTGTCTCAGAATCGGTAACTCTCAGTCCGTTAACGAACTCAGCCTCTTTTCCGACCTTTGATACCCATCGGCTGATCTCCTTGCCGCCGCCATGAACTATGATAGGTTTGAAGCCTACGAGTTTCAGCAGAGTTACGTCCTTTATGACGTTTTTCTGCAGTTCCTCATTGCTCATCGCAGAGCCGCCGTACTTAACAACTATTATCTTACGATTAAACTTTTGAATGTAGGGAAGGGCCTCAATGAGTACTTCCGCCTTCTCCATTACCTTATCAAGATTCTTGTCCATTTGAATATTCTCCACTTCTTTTTATGACCTGTAGTCCGCATTTATCTTAACATAATCATAGGTAAGATCACAGCCCCATGCTCTTGCCTCTTCATTGCCCATATGCATATCGGCTATTATCCTTACTTCCTTTTGAGAAAGTATCTTTGTTGCTTCCTCTTCGCTGTATCCGGCATCGGCACCGTTTTTGTATATCAGCATCTTTGTGCCGCCTGCTTCGTAATAAAGCTCCATATCCTCGGGATCAAACTTCGCTCCGGAATATCCGAGTGCGCAAAGTATCCTTCCCCAGTTTGCATCATGACCGTAAATGGCAGCCTTTGTAAGGCTTGAGCAGATAACTGATTTTGCAAGGATACGAGCATCAGACTTTGTCAGAGCATTCACTACATGACACTCAACAAGTGCGGTAGCACCTTCACCGTCTCCTGCAAGTCTCTTTGCCTGGGTCTCATTTACATAGTGGATAGCCGCTTTGAATGCTTCATACTCGGGTGTTCCTTCCTTTATCTCGGGATTGCCGGCCATTCCGTTTGCCATGATTAACAGTGTATCGTTTGTTGATGTGTCTCCGTCAACAGAGATCATGTTGTAGGTATCTACCACGTCTTCTTTGACTATCTTGGTCAAAACATCTTTTCCTATAACAGCATCCGTCGTACCGTAACCGAGCATTGTGCACATATTGGGATGGATCATTCCCGATCCCTTGCTCATTGCTCCGATAGTAACTGTTGTCCCTGCTATATCGACCGTAACAGCAAGCTGCTTGTTTACGGTATCCGTTGTCATTATAGCCTTTGAAGCATCAGTACTGCTTTCATAAGAATGAGCCTTTGCAGCTGCAAGCTTATTGATACCTGCTGTTATTTTATCCATGGGAAGCTGTGCGCCGATGACGCCTGTAGATCCCACAAGTACTGCATTCTTAGGAATGTTGAGTACTTTTGAGGCTGCCTCAGCAGTCTTTATGCAGTAATCCATGCCTTCTTTGCCGGTTCCTGCATTAGCTATTCCAGTGTTCACGATGACTGCCTGAACAAACTCTGAATTCTCAACAAGATCCATATCCCACTTAACGGGAGCTGCCTTAACGACATTGCTTGTAAATGTTCCTGCGACAACACATGGCTTTTGAGAATAGATTATTGCCATGTCCTTCCTGTTTTCATATTTAACTGCTGCTTCAACACCGGCTGCTTCAAATCCTATCGGAGAAGCGATGCCGCCTTCTATTATATTCATAATTACTTCCTTCCTATTTATTAAACTCAACTATGTTTGCTTCATTTAATACGAAATCGTAGTAGTTAAGATCAAGTCTCTCAGTCCAGCCAATGGTATGCCAGAAAGCATTTCCTATATCATTTTCGGAAAACGCTATGAGCGATACCTTGCTGATCTGTTCCTCCTTAAGTGCCTGCATGCACTTTACTACCATCGCTTTTCCTATCCCTCTTAATCTGTAGTCGGGATCGACGCATACATGATAAAGGCATCCTCGTCTGCCGTCATGTCCGCAAAGGATCGCACCGACTATCTTGTCATCCTCTATAGCTACGACGCTTGTATTGGGATTTCTTTTTAAGAATCTCTCTACACCTATATATGAATCGTCTATGCTTCTCATCGCAAAACCCTTGATCTTGCTCCATAAAGCAAAAACTTCATCATAATCCTTCATTGTCATTACTCTGATCATAAAATATCCCCTTTGATAGTTGACACAATCCAAATTATAGCAAGCAATGCAAAATATGCAAACCGATTATATGAAATATTCATTTTTATTTGCATATACACATCGTAAATGCATATTTATGCAGTTTTTGCTATTGCTTTACGAACATTTATAGGTTATATTTGATTTCGACAGCACATAAACAGCCAAAAAGGCTTAACAAATATCATAAATCATTTCAGGAGGTCTTTATAATGAAAGAAAAGGTTATACTTGCTTACTCCGGCGGACTTGATACAACAGCTATCATTCCCTGGTTGAAAGAAAACTACGACTACGAAGTAATCTGTGTCTGCGTTGACTGCGGACAGGGTGAGGAGCTTGACGGGCTTGAGGAAAGAGCTATAAGCTGCGGAGCTTCCAAATTATATATAGAAGATGTTGTCGATGAGTTCTGTGATGAATATGTTGTTCCCTGTGTACAGGCTCATGCGGTTTACGAGAACAAATATCTTTTAGGAACATCAATGGCTCGTCCCGTTATCGCAAAGCGTCTTGTTGAGATAGCAAAGAAGGAAGGCGCTACAACGATCTGCCACGGTGCTACTGGTAAGGGAAATGACCAGATCCGTTTCGAACTAGGCATCAAGGCTCTTGCTCCCGAGCTTAAGATCATAGCTGTTTGGCGTGATGACAAGTGGAAGCTTTCTTCACGTGAAGAAGAGATCGAGTACTGTCATCAGCATGGAATACATCTTCCTTTCTCAGCTGACAACAGCTACAGC
>JAGCXJ010000078.1 GCA_017961385.1 Lachnospiraceae bacterium | reverse complement strand
CTGGAGCGAAAATGATAAGAGGAATCATGAAACAAAAAGGCATCAGTTCACTAGAAGAACTAATAGAGAGTGCGAAGGGGCATGGTGTAAGAATAGTTGCATGCCAGATGTCTATGGATATTATGGGAATTCATCAGGAAGAACTGATAGACGGCGTTGAGTTAGGTGGAGTTGCAACGTTTATTGGCTCCGGAGAAGAATCGGATATGAGTCTGTTTATCTAGCATTAGAAATAGTATTATAATCCGAGAAAACGGAGATAATGATTTATGATTACAAGAGAAGAAGCTTTTGAAGGATGGTATCAGGCATAACTTTCTTGATGAGTATTGATTTAGATATCATTTAAAAGGAGGAGAGTTTTGGGAATGAAATCGATCCTTATGAAAGAAACAACCCGAGAAGAACGTGAAGAGATAATTAAAGCTTCACTTGATTGTGGTGGTGGATGCGAAATCTGTTCTTCATGCTGGCTTGGTGGCGGAAGCCCTTGGGACATTTATCAGGACTATATAGATGGAAGAAAAGAACTTAAAGATATAAACGCCGAGTATATGGAACGTTATAGACAGAACAGACAGATTAAATGAACTTTATCAGTGCCTTTAATGGAAAAATGTTTTGACATTCTTCTTAGACAGATTAAGCATTGAAAAATGTACTAATGCATCCAAATAATTTAGATCAATTCAGATATGATAACTATTAGAAATGCAACAATAGAAGATCTTGATGGGATAGCAAGAATCGAAGAGATATGCTTTCCTTCCAAAGAAGCTGCAAGCAGGGAGATTCTTAAGGGACGACTGATATGCTACCCTGAGCATTTTTGGCTTCTATTTGAGGATGATATTCTTATATCTTTCATAGATGGTTTTGTCACGAATGAAAGAGACCTGAAAGATGAGATGTATGATTCTCCAAAGATGCATGATGAAGCCGGTGACTGGCAGATGATATTTGGCATAAATACACTTCCTGAATACAGGAAACGTGGTCATGCCTCATATCTTATCGAGCATGTGATCAATGAAGCAAAAGCTCGTGAAAAAAAGGGAGTTGTACTTACATGCAAAGAAAAGCTCATCCCTTTTTATGAAAGGCAGGGTTTTGTTAATGAGGGCATATCGTCATCTGTACACGGCGATTCAGTCTGGTATCAGATGAGATATAGTATTGATGATTGATCAGATAAACAGAAGGTGAAACAACCTTCTGTTTTTTTCGTGGTCATTTATGATAGAATTGTTATATGCATTTGATTGAATACAAATGCTTTGCAAACGGAAACATACTATAGGGTGGTTTTGGATTGATGAAGAAACAGATTATTATATTGATAACAGGAGTATTGCTTATGTTTGGTTTGTTTGGATGCGGTAAGATCAGGTACAACGTTGATTTTGACGGATATGGCTTTAAATCTGAAAAGACATCATATGCAGAGGGTGAAGAGGTAACAGTCATCTATGATATGATCGCGACTGATACGGATTACAGTTTTTATACGGACAGTGATGATGTAAGACTTAAGCAGGATTATGACAATGATCACGGATATATTTTTACTTTTACGATGCCTGCACATGATGTCAAACTCAGTGTAAGATCAAGAAACTCCATGGAATATGATCCGGATATAAACGAACCTGATGATGAGGAGCCGGCTTCACCCAACGAGTGCATTAAAAACGAGAATCTTGTGTTTGATTATTACGAGGCAACTGTTGCGACTGTCGGCGGTGACGGGTATGACGAGTATTGCCTGTATAAGTATACCGATAACAAGCTGGTACTTGCATGCTACAGCAAGACGGAGGATGAAGATGAAAAGATGAATTTCTGCATTGTTGATTCATCTGTTCTTAAAGATTGCATGGATCTTGTAAAACGAAACAAGATGCTTAAATGGAAAGACGGAAGAGGATTGAACGGAAAAAGATATGTTGTCAAGTTTATGAACAACGGAGAGCTTACAAGAGTTACATCTGATGATATGCCGGAAAATGGCCGTGAAGCATTCTATGACATAGAAAATGTCCTAAGCAAGGCGTGGAGTCAGAACTATTCATCATTGGATACCGAAACATGGTTCTGTCCAAACTGCGGAACGAAGAATAACAGAAAATACTGTATGGAGTGCGGAGTGGAGAAACCGGAATAGATCGAGGCTATACATTAAGGGGATATATATGGAATTAGAAATGATAGAAAGATTTATCGATAAACAGAGTGTTGCTTTTATAGGATCGATAGATGAGGAAGGATTTCCGAATACAAAAGCAATGTTAAGACCGAGAAAAAGAACCGGATTAATGGAATTTTATTTTTCAACGAATACATCTTCAATGAGAGCAAAGCAGTTTGCTGACAATCCCAAGGCATGCATATATTTTTATCATAAAGGTTTAGTTAAATACGAAGGCGTTATGCTCACAGGAAAGATGGAAGTATTAACTGATCAGGAATCAAAGAACATGATATGGAAAAAAGGTGATACCATCTTTTACAGACAGGGAGTGACCGATCCCGATTACTGTGTTTTGAAATTTACTGCCATAAAGGGCAGGTATTACTGTGATTTAAAAACTGAAAGCTTTAACGTTTGAAAGTTATGAGAAATAAAAGGGAGAACCGGCATGATATATACAAGTGTTGAAAAAGAGGGATTTGAAGGGATACTGTTTCCTGGAAACGGGAGCAAGGATAAGATCGTCATTGTCATGTCGGGATCAAACGGTGGGATGAGCATGGCTAAAAACGAAGCGAAATTCTATCATAGCAATGGAATCGCAGCCATGGCACTTGCTCTGTTTCGTACAAAACAGACACCAAAACAGTTAGTAAGCGTACCGGTTGAGTTTGTTGAAAAGGCTATTAAATATCTTAAGGAAATGGGATATCAGAAAATCGGGATCGATGGAGCATCAAAAGGAAGCGAGATGGCTCTTGTAGCCGGTTCAATGTTTGACGAGCTGACCTGTGTCATCGCAAGAGTTCCATCATATTTTGTAAGTGAGGGATTGGCGGGTGAAGGAAAACACAGAGGTCCTTCAGGTACGTCATGCTGGAGCTATAAGGGCAGAGATCTTGCATTTGCTCCTTACAGATCAAGGACTATAAATATTCTTAAGATCTTGAAGGAAGAAATGGAGCTCAAACTTTTAAGAATAAACAAGGACAAGGATGTTACACCGGAAACTATAATACCGGTCGAGAAGATAAACGGCCCTGTACTGCTCATATCTTCTAAACATGATGAAGTATGGCCTTCATACGACAGTGCCATGATCATCGAAGATAAACTTAAGTCTGTTTCATTTCCATATGAGCATAAGCATGTAGCATTCGAAAACATGAGTCATGCCGCCATTGCTCATCTTCCGTGGATATATAAACTGGCGTTTAAGTCCGAAAGAAATCACCCTAAGGAATGCGAGAAAGATAGAGAGATGATGAAGCGTCAGTTGATCTCATGGGTTAATGATGTATGGAAGTGATCTTATTTACAAATGTATGAGAGCGATAAGATAAGGCTCAAACACCAGCACAGGCAATGGGATATTTAAAATGGCAAAACAGAACATATACGATAATGATAAATTCTATGAGTACTTTAAAAGTCAGAGGATGACAGATATCAACTTCAATGATGTCATAGAGACTCCGATAATCACTGAAATGATGCCGGATATTAAAGACAAAAGGGTTCTGGATATCGGATGCGGAATGGGACAGCATGCGATCCAGTATGCAAATTGTGGAGCACTATCGGTTCTCGGGATCGATATTTCCGAAAAAATGCTAGGGTATGCTAGAGAGAATAACTCAGCTCCCAATATCACCTACCGTCAGATGGCTTTTGAGGATCTTGACAAACTAACCGAGAGATTTGATGTTATTACAAGCTCACTGGCATTTGTTTATGTCGAAGACTTTTCAAAGCTGATGAAAGTGATATATGGTCTGCTGGATGAAAACGGAGTCTGTGTTTTTTCGATGTCTCATCCTATTTCCACTGCATATGACGGTGTTTATGACAGATATACCAGAACATCTGAGGGTAAAAGACTGTATGCCAATCTTCACAATTACGGTATAGAAGGCGTAAGGCATATTCACTGGATAGTGGATGACTATGAAGTGTATCACAGAAAACTTTCAACGCTGATAAATGGTATAGCGCATGCAGGTTTTATAATTGAAGAATGCCAGGAATCAAAACTTCCTGAAAAGATGATAAATGAGCATCCTGATGTATTCGGGGGTGTGATCCACCAGCCGGATTTCATATTCTTCAGATGCAGAAAGTGACATTGCTTTAGGAAGGAAAAATGCATAACATAGAAATTTACCGCCGTGATCCGGCGGTTTTTTATTGGCTGGAAGAAAGATCGCATGCATCTTAGCAATGGATTATTTACATCTTATAAACGGATAACTGCATCTTACTTTCAAGCTGTTGATAAGTAATAAAGCTTCATGTATATTCACCTTAACAACAAACATTTAGTTGTTTTTCAGGGATAAAAGGAGGTTAAAAATGATAAGGGAAGATGATATGGAATATGATTTTGAAAAACTGAGAAAGAGACTGATCTCAAGAAATCTGCTGACAGGGTTTGTTACAGGTCTCTTTTCGGATGTGGCAACCACTAACAATGCATACAATGCTACACCTGAACAGCTTTTGTTAATGGCTAAAAGATACAACATAAATATGGACAGATATAAGATCAAGAAACCTGAGGATAAGTAGCAGATATGCAGACCATAGTAAGAAGGCTGTTTAGATTCATAGGAAAGACGATCCTGGGTTTGCTTATTACCTTAGTGGTTATCATTTTGGTGATGACTGTATATAACAGGATCAGATGTAGTCAGGAAAAAGAACTTCTCTCTAAGCCAGAAGGACAGTTTGTTGAGGTTGACTCTCATAACATGAACATCTATGTTTCGGGAGATGGAGATAATACCATTGTATTTATGAGCGGGTGGGGAACGGAATCTCCGATCTATGATTTTAAACCACTCTATACAAAACTAAGTGATGAAAATAAATGCGTTGTTATTGAAAAATTCGGTTATGGCTTCAGTGATGAGATAGAAGGAGAACGTGATTTTGATACTATACTTCGTCAGGACAGAGAAGCTCTTTTGAAAGCCGGTATCAAACCGCCATATGTGCTGTGTGCACATTCACTGTCAGGACTTGAAGCTACTCTATGGGCACAGAAGTACCCAGATGAAGTTGAAGCAATAGTCGGTCTTGATATGACACTGGGCAATTACCCCGGATATGCCGATAAGCAGGAGAGCAGTTCAAACAAAACGATCAATAACATTAACAAGGTTGTAAGGTTTGTGGGCCTTAATCGTTTTTTGATGAGTATCAGCGATTATGATGATATGTCTGATGCAGAGATCAAGCAGTATATCGCGCTGGTCTGCAAAAATCAGGGAAATGATACGGTTATGCGTGAAAATGACGGCATTCGTAAGGCATGCGAAGAGATAAGTGCCCTACCTTTGCCAAACGTACCCACACTGCAGTATCTTGATATAAGCAGTAATGAGGATGAGATATATAAATCATCCTGTCAAAAGATCATTGATGCTTCAGTCGACGGAAAGATGATAAAACTTGACTGCGGACACTATGTACATCATTTTGAATCTGAGAGGATAGCATCTGATATAAAGAAACTTATTAATGATCTGAACTGATCTTTAGGGGCAAGACAGAATAACTGTTTTGCTCCTTTTGTTTTCAGTCAGTGTTGATATGCGCTATAATAAATACCATGATATATCTTTTAAGCTTTAGGTTAAGTGACAAAAAACTGAATGATCCCAACATATATCCATACAACGTATTTAGAAACAAGGATACAGAACCTTTTGTATTTTCTCCCATAACGGTTCTGTACGGGAATAACGGATCCGGCAAATCCACAGTGTTAAACATCATAGCAAACAAGCTTGATCTTAAAGGGAAGGAATGGGCCACCCCTAATACATTCGGGATCCTTGATTACTGCACGGCGTTTGAAACAGAATGTTCATACTGCCTGGCGGATGATGAATACGGACATGAGATAAAACATATACCCCAAAACAGCAGATACTTAAAGAGCGAAGATATACTATACGAGATCAAAAAGATACAGCAGCGACAGGTACTGTCTGACGGGATGCTGTATGACCATGTAAAAAACGGCATGGAGCTTAAAGATGCAAAAGAGTATCTTTCAACCAAAGAAGGACGCAAACAGCAGAAGTTTATAGAGTTTGCTCAGGAGAAGTATTCAAACGGTGAGACTTCGCTAAGATTCTTTGAGGAATTCCTGCTACCGGATGCCTTATATCTTCTGGATGAGCCCGAAGTATCTCTTTCTCCAGCCAACCAGGTCTTACTGGCCGAGGAAATAAACAGACTGTCGAGATTTTTAAGCTGTCAGTTCATCATAGCCACGCATTCTCCGTTCATGCTGGGTACGCTGGATGCAAAGATATACAACCTGGACAGTGATGATTACAAGGTATGCAGATGGAATGAACTTGAAAATGTAAGATACTTTTATGAGTTTTTTAGGAAACGAAAAAATGAGTTTGAATAAAAGGTGCAGACAAGATGAGATTTGATGAGAGAAGTATAAAACTGAAAGACAAAAGAGAATGTATTTTGCGTCCTACCATGCCGGGCGATGCAGAAGCGATGATAGAGTACCTTAAACTGACTTCTGCTGAGACCGAATATCTGCTCAGATACCCTGACGAGGTGAATTTTACTTTGGAAGATGAAAAAGAGATACTGGGAAGACTGCTTGATGATGAGCATAGTGTCATGATGGTCGCGATAGTTGACGGAAAGGTAGCCGGAAACTGCTCAATAAACGGTATAGGAAGCAAAAGAAAGATATGGCACCGCTGTTCAATGGCTGTTGCCCTGTATAAAGACTACTGGGGCCTTGGAATAGGCTCTGCCATGATAAACTATCTTTGCGAGCTTGCAGCAGCTATAGGATACAGACAGATAGATCTTGAAGTAGTGGCAGAAAACGAAAGAGCACAGGCATTGTACAAGAAGTGCGGCTTTACTGAAAGCGGCAGACGACACAACGCGCTCAGGTTTGACGACGGCAGTTATCATGATGAGATAATTATGTATAAGGAGATTTGATGAAACCACAGGATCTGCACGATTTTAAGGATGTTGCACAAAACTACGATCTGTATCTGGATGTAATGTATAAGAATGAGGATAACCACTCGGGTTTCCTTGATTTCTATCTTGATTTTGCCAGACAGTACGGAAAAGACGGGGTGATAGATATCGCATGCGGCACGGGAGCAGTGCTGCTGTATCTGGCTGAAAACGGTATTATAGCTGACGGGACTGATCTTTCTGAAGAAATGTGCCGTGTGGCTGATGAAAAAGCTAAGGCTAAAGGATTCAAACTTAATATCTTTCCTGCAAATATGACTGAGTTTAGGAGTGAAAAGAAGTATTCCTGCGCGATAATAGCACGAAGCGGATTCATGCATCTTACAACCCCTGAACTTCAGAGGGCAGCACTTTTAAATATCCGTGAAAATCTTGTTGATTCAGGTATGCTCACATTTAATACTTTTGATCCGTATCCTGTTTTTCAGACTGAGCAGATGAACACAAAAGATACTGATTATTCTTTCAGGCTGGAGTATACTAATACGCAGGGAAGCCGTGAAAGGATATATAATGCGATCTCGTACGATCCCTACACCCAGATCATGAGCGGCAACTGGAAGTTTGAGACTCTTGACGATTTTGACGGACATGTCATATCCGAGAGGATCCGACCTCTTGCAATGCGCCAGACCTATCGTCAGGAGATGAAATATCTTTTGGAACTCACGGGATATGAGATAGTAAATGTCTACGGCGGATATAACAAGGAATCGGCTGATCATTTGGCAAAAAATGTCATCTGGTGTGTAAGAAAAAACAGTTAGCAGTAATCGGAGGCGATCATGATACAGGCAAGAACCGTAAAAATGACATACATTGTTAACACCGTGATCTTGTTCATGGTGTTTGGCCTCTTGGCTTTCTTTAAAGCTATCGATGCTGCTTTTCTTGTATATTTCAGTATTCCCACAGCCTTTATCTATATCATTGGTTTTTATCTGATAGGCAGAGGAAAACTGAGTTCT
>JAGCXJ010000077.1 GCA_017961385.1 Lachnospiraceae bacterium | reverse complement strand
CATTAATTTTTTCTTCATTTCATTTCCTCCCTATTCAAAAATGAATCTGTTTTTATGAAGGCTCTTTCGTCCTTCTGATTTCAGTTTATGGATAAATCTGGGCCCGTTCAACGTTTCCAATACCAAATTTTTGAGTTTCGTCAAAATATCAATACCAATTTTAACTTTGCAATGCTATAATAATTACAAATTCGGTATCAGGTTTTGTTTTTTTATTATTTTGTAGAGTTTTTTCATGTTTTGTGGCTTATATGACTTCTTTGTCAGACATTTTTCTACATATCAGACCCGAATTTTCATTGTGCATTTTCAATAAAAACGTTTTACCGGATTGAATTAATTACTGAGGATTTGAAATTTTTTTAAAGAATTATTTCCATTTTTTTATTCGTTTTGGAAATATTAAACATTTTATTAAAAAGATATGACGCCCAAATACAGGTTATTAGCAGAAAAGATAACAGAATATATCAACAATGATAAATCTGCAAACAGAAAGCTTCCCACGGAAAGACAGCTGGCTCAGATGTACGATGTCAGCAGGCAGACTGTAAGAGAAGCATTGAATATCCTGCTTGATCAAAAACTCATATATAAAAAAAGAGGAAGCGGTATTTACATTTCGGATGCATATTTTGCTTCAAGAAACAAGATAGCTCTCATAGTCCCTTCCAGAGAAGACTATATCTGGCCGATCTTTATCAGCGAGCTCAAGCAGTCACTTGCTTACTTTGGATATTCGCTTGAGATATTTGACAGCAAAGATAGCAGAAAGATGGAAAGAGAGATACTTCTTTCAATCCGAGATGCCTTTGTTCGCGGGATAATCTCTGTTCCGATAAAAAGTTGCATTCCAAATCCCAATCTGGCCCTGTATGAACAGCTTTTTTCAAAACATATCCCGACTCTCTTCATCACAGACGTTTATTCGCAGGCAGGTGATCAATCATATGTTAAGTTTGATGATTTTTATGCCGTCTATCGTCTGACAGGTGAGATACTTTCGGATTCTGATGATATATACGGGATATTTCTGTCTGACTTAAACTGTTCTTTAAACCGTTACAGCGGATATGTTCAGGCCATGCTTGAAGCAGGGATAAATCCCGAGGATGAACATATCCTATGGCTAAATTGCGACAGTATAAAGGAATACAGAAAAAGCGGCAGGATAGAGGCGATGGATCCGTTCATAAAAGGCTTATACAAAAGCAGGCATATGAACACGTCTGTTATCTGCCATAACGATGAGATAGCTGCAGCTTTTTATGATATGTTTTCAAAAAAGGAGACTCTTCCTTTTATATATTCTTTTGACAGGAGCTATTTAAGCAGGCTTGAACAATACAGCATGATCTCTCTCTGCGTACCTATAAAGGAACTGACAGATGTGATCGCTAAACAGGCAGTTACGCTAATAACAGAAAACAAGCCTGTAAAAACAATACTGCTGCCACAAAAGTGACAGCAACTTGATCACTGATTTCTGTAATCCCTGGGTGACATGCCCTGGGTCTTTTTAAATACCACACTGAAGTAATGCTGATCCTTGTATCCGACCTCACCGGCTATCTCTCCCGTGTGAAGGTTTGTAGTCTTTAACAGCTTTTTGGCCAGCTCCATTCTCTTCTTGGTCACATACTCTACAAATGTCATGTCCATCTCGTTTGAGAATATCCCGCTGAAATAGTTCGGAGATACATTGCTGTAGCTTGCTACATCATTTAAGGATAACGACTCGTCGGCAAAGTTCTCGTCTATGTATGCGATCGCCTTGTTGATTATCCTCTTGTACTGGCTCGAACTTGCCTTCTCCCTGACTCTTATGGCCGACGTGAGCATATTTCTTATGTATGCGGTTATCTTGCCCTTATCAACACTCATATCATCTAGCATGCTTATATCGGTATTTTCAAGGAAGTCTTCCTTGTTCTCGCCAAGCTCTTCGACATATGCAAGGACAGTGAATCTAATATTTAATATCAGATAATCTCTGAACATCTTGGATTCAAGCGCATCCGATAGACTGTCCGTAAATCCTTTGGCAAAGACTTCTGTCTCTTCTTCCTGTCCGTTTATAAGAAAACCCTTTATTATGTTCGGATCGATCTGGGACAGTTCGGGCTCCTTGTATCCTCCGCTGCTCTCTGGATGATTATTCTCGATATCACTCTTATTGAACACATGCTTGGAAGGCTTTAAAAATCTGTAGGAGAATATCCTGTTTACCTCTTCAAAGCAATCGGGCAAAAGACTGAGTCTTTCAACATGCTCTCCGTAGGCGACATACCATTCAAAATCCTCGCTGTAGGATTCGCATATCCTTGTGATATTGCCTACGCATCTTTCTCTGAGCATATCGATATTTGAGGTATCACCCATTATCAGTATGCAGTATGTGCTGATATTCCATCTGAAGATCAGATACTCCTTAAATCTCATGAAATATCTGATGAGCTCGTCAGGATTTTCATTGATATATACCATGACGATATCATATGCGGGCGAGTTAAGATCTATGGAAAGCTTTGAAGCCTCATCATACATCTCCTTGACGGAAAGCTTCCTGTCAAAGACCTTTTCAAAGAAATGTCTTATCGCGAGCTGTTCGTACTCTCTGTATTCCTCTTTAAACTTCGCAAGATAGTCATTCTGTTCCTTTTCGGATTCTATCTTTTCAGATATCTGAGTAAGGACTTTCTGAAGCGCGGCTCTTGTAACCGGCTTTAGAAGATACTGCTCGACACCTATGTCTATTGCCTGTCTTGCATACTCAAAGTCATCATATCCGCTGATGATTATTATCTTTGTACCCGGAAACTCACTCGTTACTATCTGACTTAAAGCAAGTCCGTCCATAAAAGGCATCTTTATATCTGTTATGAGAACATCCGGCCTTGTCTTTCTTATAAGAGGCAGCGCCATCTCTCCGTCAGACGCCTCTCCGACAAAAACATATCCGTACTTTTCCCAGGGAATGCTGTCACGCAGGCCCTCTCTCATTATTCTCTCATCTTCAACCAAAAATACCTTTAACATATTTACCCCTTAGTATGCTCTGCTGTCGAGAGATTCCAATACATTTTCCTTTGTAAAGACCACCTCGTCAACGGAATTCTCTTTTTCCACGCTCTCACCGTTTTCAAGTTTCTTTATGATCTGAGAAACATACTCTCCCTGCATGGGATTGCATTCAATGTCAACATTGATGGTCCCGTTATAGACCATGGTAAGAGCTTCGTGACATGCATCAAACGAAACGACTATGACCTGTCCGTCTATTCCCGTCGTTATACATCTGCTCCTCATTGCGGCAACAGCTACGAAAGTCATATCATCGTTTTGTGATATTACTTCATCTATGTCGCTAAACTCCCTTAAAAGCTTTCCCATCTCTTCCTTTGCTTTGGTATTGGTAAAGTCAGCATCGACTTCCGCAAGGATCTTCCAGTTCGGATGGTTTTTTGATATTTCATGAAAGCCTTCACTTCTTCCGATCTCGGCTGATGATCCTTCCGTTCCCTTAAGGATTACTATGTTAATGTCCTCCTCGTTTCGGCCTCTCTTCCAGAGTTCCTGTTCAAGCCAAATCCCGGCCTTGATACCCTCCTGCTTCATATCTGATCCCACATGGGCAACATAAAGGGAGTCATCCTCGACATTTACGGTTCTGTCCATCAGTATGACCGGAATTCCCGCATCCCTGGCCTCGGCAAGAACATTTTCAAAGCCGTCCTCCGTACATGGAGAAAAAACAATATAATCAACCCTCTGTGATATAAAGCTTCTTATAGCTTTTATCTGGTTATCCTGTTTCTGTCTTGCATTGCTGAATATCGCGAAATATCCGTTCTCTCTTGACAGGGCATTCTGTATGGATTCGGTATTTGCCGTCCTCCATACGGATTCGCTTCCAAGCTGCGATATTCCGACAACTATGAGCTTGTCATCCGATGGCTCGCTTTCCGTATCCTTTGCGGGATTTAAAAAGAATCCGCTCCTCTCGCCGATAATGATCGTAGCGCAAAGGATCAGTACTATTATCGCTGCCATCATGGGATATAAAACATGTCTGCGCATACTTATTCCTCCGCCTGATCTTTGACAATGGCAGGTATCACTATCTTTATTGATGTTCCCGTATCCTTTTTCGAATCGATCTCCATACCGTATTCCATTCCAAAATGCATCCTG
>JAGCXJ010000076.1 GCA_017961385.1 Lachnospiraceae bacterium | reverse complement strand
GTCTGTTATTGTAAGTTTGGACAGTCTGATTACCGGGAGAGTCATGAACAGTACGGCAAGAACAAACGCAATCAGTGCAAACAGTATCATTCCAAATGTAGGCTGATATATGCTTACATCCTTTAATGAGAATGAAAGGAATGCATTGGTGCTTGCTGCCAGTCTGCACATGAGTATTCCGACAGGAAGACCGATGATGCATCCTGCAAGCGCGATGAACGATGACTGGATGACATACAGACCTATGATCTTAAGTCTGCTCACGCCTCTGCTCTTTAACATCGCTATCTCGGTAGTCTCCATCTCGAGGATCCTGGATGAGATCATATATAAAAACATCAAAAGCAGTGATACTATAGGCAGTTCAAACGCAAAGAGTATCAGACTTATGCTCTTTTCTTCGATCTTGTACTGCGTCAGTATATCCAGGAAATTGCTCTTGATCTCCTTGTTCTTTGAAACTGCATCGAAATATGCTTTGTATCTGCCGGCATTTTCATTGTTTATCTTGGTGTAGTCAAACATTATCGACAGATCATAATATGTAACGTGGACTTCGTTTTCCTTTACCAACTTGTCGTATGTATCTAAGGGAAGGATCATGAGATCCTTGTAGCTTTCAAGTCTCTTATGCCAGAAATACCCGTCCTGCTTCTTCTCCTCGACTATTCCCGTCACGACAAAATCAGTGTTTTCACTGCCGCTGTACATCTTAAACTTAAAGCTTAGCGTCTCTCCGACAACAAGCCCGTACTTGTCCATGACATACTGGGAAATGACACACGGATATGCACCGTTTGCGATCGCCTGCTTTACCAGCTCGTTATCTGATTTATCCGCTTCCTCGGCTTTTACTCCGTATACCAGATCCGCGTGTTCGTAAAGATCAGGGATCGCTCCCATTGAGATCACCCTGGATTTTGAATTGAATGTCGTATCGGCATTGCCCACCTTGACATATAAAACGCGCTGATCGATTATTACGGGACAGTCTATGCCTGATGTTATTCTGTTTCTCTTATCAGTCATATCATCAAGCATGTTCTGGGCAGAGACATACTGATCAAAAGGTATCTCTCGGGTATAAGTCACTACTGCCGGAAATACTGCCTCTTCCTGTGCTTTTTCAATAAACATGTTCTGAATGAGCCTGTTAAGGCTTCCTTCCCTGAACATGGGATAAACACACAGAAATCCTGCCAGCATGACAACACCTATGAGCAGGCTGCTGTTAAGAAGCTTTTTATTTGTGATCTTGTATCTTATGAAACGTAACATCCTAGCTTACTGCTCCTCTTTTGTGTTACCTGCCGCGCTAGATTCCTTGGCTACCTTGTCTCCCGGCTCAAGACCTCTCAGTATAACTACGCTCGCATCAGTTCCTATGCCGTATGTGCTTCCCTTTATGATATACTGCTTTACCGGTGTGCCGTTTACCAGCTTCCATACGAAGAATCTTTCTTTTTCCGTAAGCTGATTTTCCTCTTTGTAAACAACACTTCCAGGAACTATGACCATGTTTTCCGCATAGATCGTCTGTACCTTGGTCTCGCAGTCCTTTATCTGAACCTTGTCAAAGAATTCCTTGTCCTCGAGCTCAAAAATGATATATTTTGCACCGCTGATGCCGTTTCCTTCAGCTACGGAAAGAGTAGTCTTCTCACCTTCCGTAAATGCATAGGCCTTACCGGCGCTCACACAGCTTACGGCTGTTCCGAAATACTTGTCATCCTTTTCATTTATATCGATCTCTATGTTGCATCCGACACCCGGAAGGATGGTTTCTTTGTTAAGATTGACGCTTGCCATTCCTTCGCTTGCCCTGGTGCATGAGAGCAGAAGATAATTTGTCTTTCCGGGTTCGACAAGATCTCCCTCTTTGACATAGAGTCTTGATACTATCGAATCTTCCTTTGCAACAACACTTATCTTTCCGCTTCCGTTATTGTCTTTTCTTAGCTTTGCCAGGCGTCTGTTGAGTCTCGACAGCTGTGCTTCGTATTCTATGCGGCTTGCCTCTTTTTCAACTTCAGCTATCTTTGCCCGTAATTCAAATACAGCCCTCTGACATCCGATACAATCCTCATCAGTCTGATCGATCGTACCGTGATCTTTTCCTTCCTCTATGGTCGTTAACAGTCTCAGTCCCTGAACAGTCAGAGTCTTTATATTCTTATCAGCATCCTCGTTGTATTTGTCATGATCCATCTTAAGATGCTTAATATCATTCTCGACTTCCTGTATGGCTGCTTCACCGCTTCCGCTGTCGATTACAAGCAGAACATCTCCCTTTTTGACCTCAGCGTTTGTATCTATATTTATGCTCTCGATCTTTCCTTTGCAGGGTGCAAAATAAGCGGTGTTTACCGTCTCTGCCTTCTTGAGATTTCCTGCTAGCACAGTTGTTCTCTGTATTCCTGTCTCAACAGTGTATTCCTCATATCTTGGAGGTGCATACGCTTCCTGGGTATAGTAGACTTCCTCGCCTTCGCTCAGACCGCTTATTACCTCATAGTGACAGTCATCGGTGACTCCGATCTCTATATATCGCTTCTCAAGACTGCCGTCTTCTTTTTTTACATAGACATAGTTGCCCTCTTCATCGGCATTTGTAGAATCAAAACCGATAGCAAGAACATCGCGCTTGTCATTCATTATATAGCAGAGTATTACAGTATCTCCAATCTTGACATCAACAGGTTCTGTCGTCTTGTAACGTACATTCGGATAGATGTTCTTGGCATTGGCATATACCTGCTCATGCTGAGAATACTCCATCTCTTCGACGGGTACGCGCTTTCCGCCTATGATCGCATACTTTACCTCGTATTTCTTGTATTTGTTTGTAGCCGTATTGGTATCAGGCACCTCTATGTATGTATCATCATAATCACTGACTATGACGATGGCTTCATCCTTTGCGGCTGTGCTTCCCTTTGAAGTATCCTTTATATAGGTTACATATCCCGATTTTTTTGCTCTGAGCGTACCTTCCGATATCGTCTTTTCTATATCGGCTATCTCGCGGTTATAGTAATCCACCATATAGGCATGGAGTTCTTCATCATATGTATGATCCTCTTCGCCTTTTTTTATTTCGGTAGTAAACTGCATTGCACCGTCTTCATCGTATCTGTAAAGGCACTCCTGACGCTGTTGAGCAAGTATCCTCTGATTAAGCTCATATATCGGTGCCTTTGCATCGTGCAGAGCAACAAGCAGTTCATAGTCAGCTCTTGTTTCTGTAAGCTCCTCCTTAAGCTGCTCTATATCTGCGATCGCAAGTACGTCTCCTTCATTTACATACTGACCTATATCACAGCTGATCTCCTTGATGGTCGTCTGTCTTTCAAAGAAATGAATATACGGAGTCGGAACCACCGTCCCTATCTCAACCTTTAGGTTTCCTACATCCATCCTCTCAACCGGTCTGAACGATTTTGTATCGGTCAAAGGCTCTACAAGCTCAGGTGCCACTCTTGCCTCATCACAGGAAGCAAACATGATAAGAGAGGCAAGTATCAATGAAATTGTCCTTATCTTAAGAAGTCCTGTTCTCATTCTTTTACTGCCACCTCTTCCGTTCCGTCAAGACCGCTCTTTATGACTACGAGATCACCGATCTCTTCACCAAGTTCAACATATCTTCCCTCTAAAAAGCCGTTTTCCTTTACAACATAAACAAAGGTTGAATCAACCTTTACATTTATGGCTCTGGTCGGAAGATAAACAACTCCTGGAAGCTTTCCTTTTTTTATCTCCATATATGCAGCTGAGCTCAGATCCGTGGTCACATCCACAGGTTCAAAGACAACAGTCCTTGAAAGATCACTCTCCTCAATGATCTCAACGACCTTCATGTCATAGTTTTCTTCGCCGTCAACCGCCTGATATATATCTCCGACTTCAAAATCAAAACTGTCCTTTGTATTTGCCGTATACTGTGTCTGCCCGCAGATCTGTGTCAAAAGATTCTCTCCGGGTTCGATAAGACCGCTCAGCACCTTGTTGCTTATATACGATACAGTTCCTTCAGACTGCGCGACAACCTGACACTTGCGATATCTTTCCTGTTCCTCTTCAAGATAGAGCTTTGCAAGATTGACATCATCCTCAAGCTCTTCGAGTATGACTGAGTACTTTTCGTCTCTGTCTTTAAAATCAACGTTGTACATGCGCTTATAGTGATCAAGCAAAAGCTGCTTTTTTATCACTTCACCGCTGTATTTTTCAATATTCTTTTTGATATCCTCGGATTTGAAGGTGATAAGGAGCTGACCCTGACTGACATGATCTCCGATACCCACCATAAGCTCTTCAAGCTCAAGACCTTCCTCATCTACGGAATAACTTATCTTTTCCGTATCGTGTCTTGTGAGGCTCATCTTGAGAACTGGCTCCATATCGCCCTTGCCTACAGCTACCTTCTGATATTCTTCTTTTTCGTATATGGTCCTGGGAATCTCGGTGACAGACTCATAAGCCTTCTGGCCGCACCCGGCTAAAAAGGCTGACAGAGTCAGAATTGAAATAACAGTGAAACGAATAAATCTCATGAATCCCCCTGGGTTCCTAAAACAGTATGACCTTTATAGTTTATATCCATCCCCCTCTGGATACAACATGACTAAATATAGGTATATTATGGTCAAACTTAAGAACTTTGCCTATTATATCACAGAAAAACAAAAAGTCATACAACCTAGTGTATGACTTTTTACTATCGGATTATATCATATTTATCAGATATATGTCACGGTTACAACACCAAACTTGGTGTTTCCGATGATCCTTAGTTTTGGATTTCCCGTAGTGATGCTCCTGTTCTTTTCTTCCACTCCGCCAAATATCACACTGGCTTCATTTGTGACATACCACTCCTTGGGAACATAAAGATTTATGCATCCGAAGCTGTTGTTTACATATACAACTGCATTATCGTTGTGGATCTGAGCATCATCAAAATATATCTTGGCTTCACCGAATGCAACCGAAACTCTTCCTTCATCGAAGTTATCGGCCTTGACATACTTTACGCCTGAACCGAATGTTGTAGCAAATGAAAACCTGTTGTCATTGGACGCTGATGTTTGTTCTGAGGCACCTTCATCATTTCCCATGCTCTTGTCTTCTATTTTCTCAAAGTCGTTTTTGTACATCCTGTTCCTTCCCCCTGTAAGAAAGGATATACCTATGACTCCCAAGAATGCTGCAAACAGTACTGCTGCCTTTGATATTCCAAGATCATCCACCCATGTGCATACCAGAAATACAACGGGGAATACCACGCTCGCCCAGTCCTTGTGCTCAAGTCCGTGCTTAAGCCACATGCATAAAAAGATCGAGATCACGATCTTCCATATCGGAAAACCTATGCTGATGTTGAATCCGTTTAACAGGACTAAGATAGCCGCTGCTATAAAGATCAATCCCAGGATATAACTTCTTCCCTGCTTCATAACCTACCTCCTTGTTTTTTCAATACTCTTCCTTTTACAAAACCTTTTGCATATGTCATACTTTCGACTCCAGTCTTTCTGTCAGAGTCTTGTAGTAGTGTCTTGATACGAAAACCTGCTTGTGAGTGTCCCTGAATGATACTATGCTCGATGAATAAAGGCTTCTGTCTATCGTAAAGATCTCTCTTATGTTGAGTATCGTTGACTTTGAAACTCTCATGAATGCTGACGGAAGCATCTGCTCAAGCTCGTAGAGCTTGTATCTTATCTCGTAGCTGTCTGTTCTTGTGTGAGCGCTGATCCCCTTCTCATCGGTCTCGAAGAACAGAACCTCGTCAAGCAGGATGTAGACCCTTGTATCACCCTTGTAAAACTCTAAGGACTTGGTTGCCTTTGTGGCATCGCCTATAAGCTTCTGTAATTGTGATATCTCCGGTGTCAGTTCAGGTGCTCGGATTATTATCTCCTGCTCCTGCAGGCTGTCATCCAGCTCAATTCGTATCTTCATGATATCATTCTACTCAGTCTCTCTGTAAAGTAAATGCATTTTAGGTAAGAGGTAATATTTCAGGGGGTAAGTTGCAATTTATTGATATCAAATTATCGTTTATGGTACTTCTTGTTGTCTGCCTCGTACTTTGGCTCGCATGTCAGATACATGCCCAGGCGCTTGAATGTCTGCTCGTCAACAGCTGACAGCATTACCGATGAATGCGCATCACAGCCTCTCAGTTTTGGAAGCTGTTCAAGTGCAAGCTTTGCATCCTTGTTTGTCGCAGCCGAAATGGAAAGGGCTATCAGGATCTCATCCGTATGAAGTCTGGGATTCTGGCTTCCAAGATATCCTATCTTAAGCTTCTGAATGGGTTCGATCGCTTCGGGACTTACCAGATGAAGCTTATGATCGAGTCCGCATAGCTCCTTGATCGCATTCAGCAGCACGGCAGCCGATGCGCCAAGAAGGTCTGTAGTCTTTCCCGTAACTACCTTGCCGTTAGGGAGTTCTATGCTGGCAGCCGGATGTCCTGTATTTTCTTCTCTTTCAAGTGCAGCGTTTACGACAACACGATCCTCCACCGTAAGAGATGACTGCTTCATCAAAAGCTCGAGCTTGTACTGAATATCCTTTACGTCTTTTCCGCATCTCTTGTCATATAGACATCTGTAATATCTTCTTATTATCTCCTGATCGGAAGACTGTCTGCATATATCATCATCGATTATGCAGTTGCCGGCCATGTTGACACCCATATCCGTAGGTGACTTGTACGGGCTGGTTCCCATGATGCCTTCAAATATCGCGTTGAGTACGGGGAATATCTCCACATCTCTGTTATAATTGACCGTCGTCTCGCCATAAGCTTCAAGATGGAACGGATCGATCATGTTTACATCATTTAAGTCTGCGGTAGCAGCTTCATAGGCTACGTTTACCGGATGCTTTAGCGGCAGATTCCAGATCGGAAATGTCTCAAACTTCGCATATCCGGCCTTTATCCCTCTCTTGTTCTCATGATAAAGCTGTGACAGACATGTAGCCATCTTTCCGCTTCCGGGTCCGGGTGCTGTTACAACTACGAGCGGTCTGCTCGTCTCTATATAATCATTCTTTCCGAGACCTTCCTCGCTTACTATGGTAGCGACATCACTGGGATATCCTTCGATATTGTAATGCTTGAATGTCTTGACACCCAGCTCATGAAGACGGTTCATGAACTTGTCTGCTGCCTTCTGTCCGTTATAGCGGGTAACACATACGCTTCCGACATACAGTCCCCTGCCCTGGAAGGCATCCATGAGTCTTAATACATCCTCGTCATAGGTGATGCCGTAGTCGCCTCTTATCTTGTTGGCTTCTATATCCGCGGCATTTATGACTATTACTATCTCCGCCTGATCCTTTAACTGCATGAGCATCTTTAGTTTACTGTCTGGTTCAAATCCAGGCAGAACACGCGATGCATGATAATCATCAAAAAGCTTTCCTCCAAACTCAAGATAAAGCTTGTTGTCAAACTGCTTGATCCTTTCCTTTATGTGTTCAGACTGCATCTTCAGATATTTTTCATTGTCAAATCCAATTCTCATACAGGTCTCCTTGTGATGTCATTCTTGGTATTTAAAAAAATAATTATATGTCGACTCTTTTCATATTTCAAGAGACAGTTGATGTTTTAAGCCAGGTCATCATCATCGTCATCATCATATACGGGAAGCGAGAAGATGAACTCTGTTCCTACTCCCTCAGTACTTATAACGTTGATGTTCTCCTTGTGTGCCTTTATTATCTCCTTTGTGATCGCAAGACCGAGCCCTGTGCCCTTCTTATCCTTGCCTCGCGACAGATCCGTCTTATAGAATCTGTCCCATATTAGCTTAAGGCTTTCCTTGGGTATTCCTATGCCGCTGTCCTTGACTGATACAAAGACCTTATTGTGCTTCTGAGTCGTCTCTATCTTAATGGTCGAGTCATCATATGAAAACTTGATCGCATTGTCCATCAGGTTATACAGGACCTGCTGGATCTTGCTCATGTCAGCTTCAACAGAAAGTCTCTCTCCGGTAAGTACCAGGTCGACCGATATCTTTTTCTTAAACAGCGTTCCTTCAAAGGATTCCACTACGCTCTTTATTACCTGATTTATATCAAAGATGCTCTTTTCAAGCACCATTCCGGTCATGTTGAGATTGTTTAATGTAAGAAGACCGTTTGTGAGCTTTGTCAGCCTTTCTGTCTCGTTAAGCACTACCTTCAGATACTTTTCATGCATCTGTTCAGGTATTGTGCCGTCTATCATGGCCTCCAGATATCCTTTTATGGATGTAAGAGGAGACCTGAAGTCATGTGACACGTTTGCAATGAACTTCTTCTGATCCTCTTCCGCTGTTGCGACCTTGTGAGCCATATATGAAAGAGCTCCGCCCAGATAACCAAGCTCATCGTCACTGTCTATCGACAGATCATAGTTCATATCTCCCGTAGCATAATGCTCTGTTGCCTCTGTTATCCTCTTTATTGGAACATATACGAATTCGGTAAAGAACAGCAGAATGATCAATGAGAGCAGAAACAGAAGTATCAGCAAAAGATAGGAGATCGATAAAAGGGATTCCTTGCTTGCCTTAAGATCCTTCATCGAACAGTGAATGACAACATATCCCTTTATAGAGAAATCCGTAGTGATAGGAGCATATACGCTCAGCATATCCTCCTTGAAATATCCGAAGAAATCTCCCGTTGTATAATATGATCCCAGTGTTATGGTCGGATCGAAATTCTCGACTTTCTTCTCTTCATTGATATCCAGTATGGTAGATGAATCAAGGATCAGACGTCCGGAAGGATTCATGATCCATATGGTCGCGTTCATGTATGTATCAAGCGCATCAAGCTGTTTCTGCACGGCATCCAGGGATGTCTGGTTGTTATACAGATCGGTCGCATAGGTGTTTGCGATCAGCGTTGCCTCCTCATACATCTTCTCTGCCTGTTCCCTGACAAGATGCTCAAGAGTCATGGATGAAGCAAATGTAGAGACCATGATGAATCCGAAGATACCGAATATGACATATGCAAGAATGAGCTTCAGATAGAGGGTTCTCCTCATACTCTTACCTCAAATTTGTATCCTATTCCCCATATAGTCGAGATCTTCCACGACTCATGGTCATTTATCTTTTCTCTCAGACGCTTGATATGAACATCAACGGTCCTGGTATCACCCATATATTCATATCCCCATATCTGATCAAGGAGCTGCTCTCTTGTAAATACATGATTCGGGCTGGCTGCCAGAAAATACAAAAGCTCAAGCTCTTTTGGCGGCATATCGATGTTTTTTCCCATATATATTACAGAGTAATTTGTCTGATTGATGATAAGATCAGGATATTCGACACATTTTTCGTTTGTTTCCTGAACTGTCTCGGGTACTGCCTTGTATCTTCTGAGCACGGATTTTACTCTTGCAACAAGCTCTTTTGAATCAAAGGGCTTTTCCATGTAATCGTCCGCTCCAAGCTCGAGTCCCAGAACCTTGTCAAATACCTCTCCTTTTGCAGACAGCATGATGATCGGTATATTGCTCTTTGCTCTGACTTCACGGCATACCTGATAGCCGTCCATTCCGGGAAGCATCAGATCAAGAAGTATGAGGTTGGGCTCGTACGTATCAAGTGCGGCAAGCGCCGATTCACCGTCATTGAATATCTCGGCCTCAAAGCATTCCTTTATCAGATACAAGGAAATGAGCTCCGCTATGTTATTGTCATCATCAACGATCATTATCTTCTGTTTTGAAACAGCCATATCATTTCTCCTTAAATACCGCTATGGTAACTCCGGCATCTCCTTCACCGAACTCACCCTGTCTGAATGAATCGATATATTTGATCCTCTTAAGATGGTTTACTACGGCACTCCTTAATGCGCCCGTTCCTTTTCCATGTACTATTCTAACACTTGGAAGATGTGCAAGATAGGCATCATCCAGATATTTGTCAAGTTCGTGTATGGCTTCATCCACTGTCTTGCCAAGAAGATTGATCTCACTGGATACACTAAAGCTCTTGCTCATCTTTATGCCGCTTATGCCTGAACCTTTGTTTTTGTTCTTTGTTTCATAAGGATTTGTCTCTTCTATCAGCTCAAGATCCGAGATATTTACCTTTGAGCGTATGATGCCGCATTGAACGAACAGATTTCCTTTTGCATCAGGCAGGCTGTTTACCACGCCCTTAAGACCCATTGATAAAACCCTGACATCATCTCCAAGCTTAAGCTTCTCTGGTTTGATCGCTTTCTTTTGGGGAGCCTCTTTCTTTAAGCTGAGCTTTGAATTGGTCTGTCCGATCTTTTCCCTGAGCGCGCCTCTCTTTTTTTCAAGTTCTCTGACATCTATGCCCTGATTAGCCCTGTTAAGAGACATGATCATGTCATCTGCTGTCTCTTTTGCATCCTGCAGGATCTCACGGGCTTCTTCTCTTGCCTCTCTGAGTATCTGATCCTTCTGATCATCGAGACTGTTCTTTTTCTTCTCGAGAGCCTTTTCAAGATCCTTTATCCTTCTCTTCGATTCAGCGATCTCTTCCCTGTCGCGCTCTACGTTTACGCGCTTTGTCTCAAGGTCGCTGAGAAGATCCTCAAAGCTTTCCTTGTCTTTTTCTATCTGCTGCTTTGCAGCTTCTATGATATGATCCTTTAACCCGAGTCTTTTTGATATGGCAAATGCATTGCTCTTTCCGGGTATTCCGATAAGAAGTCTGTATGTTGGACTTAATGAATCAACATCAAACTCGCAGCATGCATTTTCAACAAACGATGTGGAAAGCGCATACACCTTGAGTTCGCTGTAGTGAGTCGTAGCCATCGTTCTTATGCCTCTGTCATGAAGATGGTTAAGTATGGCTATGGCAAGCGCTGCTCCTTCAGTCGGGTCTGTCCCGGCACCGAGTTCATCAAACAGACACAGACTGTCATTGTCGGCATGCTTTAGAATGGCAACTATATTTTTCATATGTGCAGAAAACGTGGACAGGCTCTGTTCTATGCTCTGTTCATCTCCTATATCCGCATATACCTTTTTAAATATGCCAAGACGAGATCTGTCCCCTGCGGGGATATGAAGTCCCGACTGACCCATCAGAGTAAGAAGACCGACAGTCTTTAAGGATACCGTCTTTCCTCCGGTATTTGGTCCCGTGACTATGAGAAGGTCAAAATCCTCGCCCAGTCTTATATCGATGGGCACGACCTTTTTAGGATCAAGAAGAGGATGACGTGCTTTTCTTATATTAATGACATGCTCATCATTAAACACGGGTCTTGTCGCATTCATCTCTATTGCAAGACGACCCTTGGCAAATATGAAATCGAGCTTGGTCATGATCTTCTAATCTTCTATGATATCAGCAGAATAGATACCTACCTTGGCGCTCAGATCGGCTAGGATAACCTCGATCTCCTTTTGCTCTTCGATCGAAAGCTCCCTTATACGGTTATTGAGATTAACAACTGCCGCTGGCTCGATAAAGACAGTGGAACCGGTAGATGACTGGTCATGAATCATTCCGGATACCTGACTCTTGTATTCTGCCTTGACGGGAATGCAGTATCTGTTGTCTCTCATGGTTATGACGGCATCCTGAAGATAGCTTCTGTAGGAGCCGTTTAGCATGCTTATCAGCTGAGAGTGTATCTTGTCGTTTGTCGATGATATCTCTCTTCTTATCTTTCTAAGATTTGGTGAAGCATCATCGGCTATCTCGTCTTCCGATATGATGCATCTTGTTATATCCTCCGAAATCTGGGTAAGCGGAGATAATCCCTCAAACATATCAGTCAGGGAATCATCTGCTTCATCTGGCTTTTCCTTCCTTCCGTATGCCTTGACCCTGTTGACATTGGTCAGAAAATTGGCCGTTAAAAGAAGTTCCGATGCAGACAGTGTCCTTCCTATGTCAAGAGACTTCATGCTTTCTGTGACGTTTTTGTTGCTGCCGAAATTGATACTGTCCTTTTTGATCAGTCTGTTGAAGGCATCCTCGGTGTTTAACTGAGCCTGTTCGATCTCATCATACTCTGAAACCGGAACAAGCTTCATGCACATCTCCTTTCCAAGCGGTGAAGATGCATATGAAGCCAGTCTGTCAATTATCTTGTTGTACTCCAATACAGATAAAACTTTTGTATTCATGCCTTACTTTAATGTCACTCTGAGCGCATCGCCTTCAAAGGCTGCGCCTGTCACTATCTGAACAATGTTATCATTTAACATGTCCTTATGATAAAAATGTATATGTCCGGCAAGGACCAGTATTACCGGGCTGTCATCGGAAAGGACAAGATCAAGAAATTCTCTTGTGGTATCGTTTGGATAGCATCCGTTGACACCCATTGTGACTCTTGACTTGTCATCCGGCGAAGCACCCCAGACCTCCTTGCACTTCTTCGTAAGGGAATCATCTCCCGTAACGGGTTCTATAGGCACATGCACTATGAGTATAACGGGTTTGCCCTTTTTGGCTACGTCCTTATAGGCTTTTAGGATCGCGGGATCGATCTGGCTGTTGTCATCATCGGCCGCAAATATGATAAAGTCATCATATTCCCTTATCTGATACGGCGTATCGTCACGCATATCTTTCAGTCTTGGCAGATATTCTTCATAGGCTGCGGGTGAAAAGTATTCGCTGCCGTATTCAAAATCATGATTTCCCATTGCATAGATATAGGGTATCTTAAGCTTTTTAAGTCTGTTGTTCACATGATCTATCGAAGCATACATGGCGGAATCTATGATATCTCCGCCAAGTATCAGTATATCCTCATCCGATATGGTGTCGATCAGAGCATCAAATCTGTCCCATGCCTCTATGTCATCAGTCTTAAACATCACGCTTCTCTGTGATGCCTTGTCAATAAGATCCGGATCTTTCTCATCACACAGGGATATATGCGAGTCTGCCAGAAAAAAAATGTTGAACTCTTTTTCAAATCCTTCAATATCCACAGTCTCCTGTGTGATATTTACAGGTATGTTTGATTGTTTGCAGCCGCTTAATGAAATGATCGCGGCTATTAGTATCAGGCCAAGTATTCTTTTCATCTGTATCAGGTACGAATTATTCTTCTATATCAAGATGAAGGCTCTTATCCACTCTGTTTAAGACCTTTACAAGTATCGGTCCGAATACATAGCAGGAAATCACCTCACCCGCAAATACCGAAAATGCCATAAGAGCCAGTACTGCTGCCGTAGTCTGCGCATTTCCCATGCTTGTTATCCCATAACCATAATATAACACAAATGGTATGATAATTGCATTCACTATTACTGTAGGAACGGGAATAAGCAGTGCATGCTTTATATCCAGCACCGGTCCTGTTTTTTTTCTGATGTGTTTTGCTATGGGTCTTGTAAGAAGAGCCGCTATAAGTGTTGCGAGCGATCCGAATACGATATCAAGCCAGGCTCCGCCGAAGATGTTTGTGATAAGACATCCGACAAATACGCCCCATAACCCTGCGGGGGTATAAAAGATAGTCATGCACAGAGCTTCTGCCACTCTGCACTGGATCTCAAGATACGAGAACTGGTATGTGATGAGTGATAACACCACATACAAGGCTGCTATGATAGCACCCTGAGTGATAAGTTTCGTTGTTTTGTTTTTCATTGTTTTCTCCTAGTTTTGTTTTGAGTGAGGATGGTCTCGAACTCACTATTTTTACTGCACGCAACATCATACTATGAAACATGCGAAAAAACAATCCGTTTATCGCCTGTTTGCTTTTTCTATGATCTTTCCTATCATACCTATGAAGCTTCCCGTCACTGCTCCCAAGAATATCAGATAGGGAAGATATATAAGGGGTGCAAAGCTGTAAAGCACAAGACATGCAACGCCTAACTGTCCCAGGTTATGAAATACTCCACCTGTTATACTTACCCCCAGCGGTGAAAACAGCTTTGTCTTTTTTGCCAAATACATAAAGCAGAAACTGACAATACCTCCTGCAAGAGAATAGATTATTGTGGAAAAGCTTCCGAACATAAACCCTGAGAGTATGATGCGAACTATCAGGATAAGAAATACCTGAGCCGGCTGCAGAAAGAACAGTCCCGTAAGAGTCACAAGATTTGCAAGTCCTATCTTTGCTCCCGGGACGGGAATGATAACGGGAATGAGTGTCTCTATGTAACTGAATATCAAAGCTATGGCTACAAGTAAACCCGACAGCGCAGTCTTTGCTGCGGGTGAGAGCATGCCCTTACTGCGAGATTGCATCCGTTTCAGATCCCTCTTCACTGACAATTTTAATGATCAGCCTGTGCGGAAGACAGACTATCGTTTCACCTTCATACATTATATGAGCATGATCTACGCATATCTGATCCGGACAGTCAGCCGATTCTACATATACTTCTTTATCAGATACCACCACTGTGTTTTTTCCTTTATCGGAATCAATGCTTAAAACAGTATCCTTATTAAGGGGAATTCTTGCATATTCACTGTTATCCAGTGTAATGAACACATAGTCTCCCTTTATCTCATCTGTTCTGTTGATTATAAAAACCAGGATCGCGGCGATAAGAATGAACATTGCAAGAAGTATAAGATCATGCTTTATTGTGTTGTTCCCATCACTTGTCTTCACTTATCAATCCCACCAGTAGCTGCCGTAGAATCTGTCGATATGACCGTCTGTGATGCTGACTTCGAATACTCCTATCAGAGCGGGACCGCTCTCCATATATTTGTCAGGATCGTTTATTGAATAGTCGTAGTTTCTCTTATACCACTCAAGCGGTGTATCATTTTCTTCATAGTTTGCAAAAAACTCTGTCTCGCAGCTCTTGTCAAACTCAGTCTTATCATCAATGATAAGTGTCATGGTATAGTCTATTCCAAGAGACGGATCGCTTATATCAAAATCCTCAAGAACAACCTTGGAGTCGCTGACTGTTACATCATCCAGACTGCTGCAGGTATAGTATACTCTGTTATTCAGTCTTTCTCCCGTATATTTGACATATGCATCCTTATAGCCTTCACTCTTTACATTTGCAAGCAAGCCTTCAGCTTCAGATTCGCTTGAACATCTTCCCGCAGACACGCAGTAGAACGGTTTTGAGTTCATCTGACTCCATTCGCTAGAAAGCAGGACTATGGCATCAAATCCCTTATCATCCAGTTCGCTCTTAAGTTTATCTGCATCCTCGTTATCAGCAAAAGCAGATACCCATACTCCGTAAAAGCCCTCATTCACATCGGGCATGTCATAATCAACTTCAGAAGTAAAATTCTCATCTATTCCGGCTTTTATGATGTCATCATTTGTTATCGTATCAACCTTGTTTATCTGCCCGCCCCTGTAGGTTGGTCTGTACTGATCGAACATGATAGACTTCTCAGAATCAAAGATATCAATGCCGCATTCATTATCGGGATCGGGTTCGATCTTCATCACCTTTCCTTTCGATTCTATCGTAAAAGCAAAGCTGTTGGGCATGTCTCCGCATCCTAAAACAGAATACGTGCAGACAACCTTGCCCTGTTCAGTATCTAAAGAAAGTCCTCCGCAGGCAAGAAAGACTTCGCTTGCCGGATCCTTTCTGTAGATACGCATTTGGCTGGGTTCCACAAATTCTATGAAATACGGCTGTGAAGCGCTGTCTATCTGCTTCCATATTCCTCTCATCTCTGAACTAACAAAAGAAGGAGCTTCTACTTCATAGCTTGTATACGGAAATGTGCTTGCAACTCTTTCATCTCTTATATAGTGAGTGGTCGTTCCATCTTTCGCTATCCAGTCAAGCCCTTCATCCGTGATCTTAAGCTTTATCTTCTGGGGTGCGCCCCAGTATTTTCCCAGATTTGACATTATGGAAAAGCAGAGTATGTTAAATTCGCATTCATCAGACACGCAGTCTGTAACGGACTCCTCAGAAAACGGTATGAATTCGACTGCCCAGAACGAATATGTATCAATTTCATCTGCTTCTTCATCACCGTACGCCTCTCCGGCATATGCGTAGATATTATCTGCAAATCTTGTGATCTCTAAGATCTCATATTCATTCTCGCCCGTTTCATGGCTGTATCTTCCGCAGACTCTTTCTGCAAACGTATACGGTTCCGCTTCCAGCTGAGCAGGTTCTTCCCGTACTTCTTCAACAACCTGCTTCCTTGTCTGCTTCTTGGTCTCTGTTACCGTTTCTTTATCAGACTGCACTTCATTGCTTTCCTTTGATCCGCATCCCGACAATGCTAAAAAGATCATCATAAGACACAGAACAATAATTGCTGTCGATCCAGTTTTTTTCATAAATACCCTCTTTTTGATCACTGCTTCTTTACCGAATAACCGAACTTTCCGATTTTTTCCCCGAGTCCGAAGTACTCGCCGTGAGAATAGGCAACAAGCCTTGATGAATTAAGTTCAAACTTGCCGTCCTCTTTCATATACTTATCATCGACCATGACTCCTACGACCTCGGCTATGAACATGTCATGACTTCCGAGCTCTTTTATCTCCTTTACCCTGCAGGCAAGCGAGAGCGGACTCTCTCCTATTGCCGGAGCCTCTACACCGTTTATCGCAACAGGTGTCAGGTTCATCTTTTTGAACTTGTCAACATCCCTTCCTGACTTTACGCCGCAGTAGTCCGTTGCATAAACAAGATCCTCCGTTACCAGATTTATCACAAACTCGCCTGTCTCGGATATGATCTGATGGGAAAATCTTTCCTTTCTTACCGAGATCGATACCATAACGGGATCCGAGCATATAGTCCCTGCCCATGCAACCGTTATTATATTCGGTCTCTCATTCTTTCTTGCGCAGCTTACCATCACCACAGGCAGCGGGTAGAGCATGTTTCCGCTTTTCCAGTTTATCTTAGACATAATGAGTTCTCCTCTGAAAAATACTATGTGTCCGTACAAAAATCATTGTACCATATTAGAAGTTTTAGCGTTATAATAATTATATGCGAAAGAGAATCGGTATCCTGTTGGCACAACTTGAGGAAAATACTCAGAAGCGTTTTACGGACGCTTTCATAAAGGAAGCATACGCTCATGATTATGACGTATGTGTATTTTCCATGTACCAGAAGTATCAGGAGACCGAGCTGAGAAATATCGGCGACTCCAACATCTTTTCTCTTATCAGGCTTGAATGCTTTGACGGCATCGTAGTGATGCTCGATACTCTTTTAAATCCAGGTCTGGATGCAAAGATCCTTAAAAGACTCAAGGAAGAATATAACGGCCCCGTTATAATCGCAGACAGAGAATGCGACATGTTCGATTACGTTCTTATCGATCATTATTCCCCTGTATTTAAACTTGTAAGTCACCTTATAGAGGTTCACGGCTTTACCGATATAGCATTTCTTGGAGGCAAAAAGGGACATCCTCATTCGATCCAGCGTCTTAACGGATACCTTGATGCCATGAAGATCCACGGACTTAAGATAAGAGAGGACCGTATCCGTCACGGCAACTACTGGTATGATTCGGGTCATGCCTTTGTCGATGATCTTGTTAAGAACAGAGATGACATGCCTCAGGCGATCGCATGTGCCAATGACCCTATGGCCATAGGAGTTGCGGCAAGACTCTCAAGCTACGGCTATAAGATACCTGACGATATCGCTGTCATAGGATATGATTCCACCATAGAGGGAAGAACATCTCCGGTTCCGCTAACATCTGCGGACATACCCGCGGCTTCATGCGGAAGACAGTGCTTTAATTATATACACAGCAAGATCACGGGCAAGTCGGATGATCATGTTGCACTTGATGCCAAGATCCTTATCGGCGGCAGCTGCGGCTGCAGGGATTTCACTCCCGTTTTCAAGAACATGAACAGAGAGGAATGGAAGACCGACCGCTCGGAAGTAAGCTATTACTCTGATTTCAATCACATAACAGAGGATATGCTGTGTCAGACCAACTTCAAGAAGTTCTTCAATCTGCTCACTACCTACTCTTACCAGATAAGACCTTTTGAAAACTTCTATATGTGTCTTAACAACGACTTTTTGAATGCTTCAAGCTTTATCGGTGAAGATGCGCTCAGATACGGATACACCGATACCATGAACATGGTTATATCATGCGGTCCTACCATAGAGAGCAATCCCGAAGCCGTAAATCTGAACAAGACTTTTGAAACAAAGCTGATGATACCTGCTCTGTTTGAAGAGAGGCCGCATCCTGCAGTATTCATATTTGCACCTATGTTCTTTGAAGACAGGTGCTTTGGTTATGTTGTGCTAAATCCCGGAAAGGATCTAAGCTCATATACAAAAACCTTCCGTGCATGGATGCGAAGCGTAAATCTCGGACTGGAAGCCTTCTACAGACAGAAAGCCCTCACAGGATTTATCGACAGGATAAAGTCTGATCAGGTCCGTGACGTAAAGACCGGTCTGTATAATTATCAGGGCTTTTTGGAAAAACTCACCTTAATGACAAACATGAACAGAGGACTGAGCCGTTCTGTCGGCGTCATGGCTCTTGATTTTGAAGACCTTAAGCACATAAATGAAAAATACACCATCTCTGTCGGCGATTCTGCCATAAACGCGCTTGCTATGATAGTCGCCAACAGCACAATGGATGATGAAGTATGCGGTCATTTAGGTGCTGATGAATTTTTGATAGGTATCGTATCCGATGACTGCAAAGCCCGCTTTGATGAGATAATATCAAGTCTTCCCAAGCAGGGAGTAGCCTATACGGATAATGATAAGATCACACATTATACATCGATCTTCCACAGCGAGCTTCAAAATGCCATCAAGGATCTTCAGGGTCTTGATTTTATAATAAATCAGACTGTGAATGCCAAGAATCATCAAAAGAAGCTGGACAGGATGTCGCGTCTTGCAATAAAGGATATGTCAGCAGAAGATCAGAGCAGATGCAATGATGTTGACAGGCTCTTAAATGAAAGACTCATCACATATCATTTCCAGCCGATAGTGCGAGCAGATGACGGCGAGATATTCGGATATGAGGCTCTCATGCGCCCGACCGGCGGTATAAATCTCACTCCTCTTGAGATAATAAGCGGCGCATCCAAGCTAAACCGTCTCTATGACGTGGAAAAAGCAACATTTGACGGAGTTCTTACTCATGTAAGTGAAAACTCTCCTTTATTTGAAGACAAAAAGGTCTTCATCAACAGTCTGCCGGCTTACCAGCTTGAGGGCAATGACGAAGCCATTCTTTATAAGCGCCTTAATGATCACAGCGGTCAGATAGTTGTTGAGTATACCGAGGCCAGCGAGTTTGCGGAAGAAAAACTTGAAAAAAGAAAATCAGATTATGACAAGCTCAGAGTAGAGATAGCGCTCGATGATTACGGCAGCGGCTACTCAAATGTCAATAATCTGATCAGATATACACCTAAATATGTCAAGATCGATCGTATGCTCATCTCCTGCATCAACACCAGCGAGCAGAAAAAGCATTTCGTAAAGAGCATAGTCGATTACGCTTCAAAGAACGATATAACCGTTCTTGCCGAAGGCGTTGAAACAAAAGAAGAACTGCGCTGCGTAATAAGCCTTGGAGTGGATCTTATCCAGGGTTACTACACAGGGCGTCCTTGTGCTGAACCCGTCTCTGCCATAGATGAAGAAGTCAGATTCCAGATCAGACGCTACAACTATAACAGAGATGATTCATTCATTCAATTTTAGTAACGGTTATTCTTTCTATATCTATGCCTGTCTGGGCGAATGCGATATCGATATAGTTATCTATCGATACAAATACTTCAAATTCCACCTTCTTTTCAATCCATTTTCCGCCTGTTCCCTGAACAGTCAGTGTCCTTATGAGCATGTTGTTTGCAGATAGGCTCATAGAAGTCTGCGACAGTTCGCTCGCATCGGATTTTAAGGTGATATTCAGGCAGTATGTTCCCTTGCCGTTTATCTTGATCGGGAATTGGTTTACGCTGCCAGCATGAGTATCCATTCCTGTTATATCAAGCTCAAGCTCGCCGTCCTCATAAACCTTAGCAGGCATTACCTTTGGCTCAGGTCGTGAAGACTTTGGTCTGTTAAGCTGCTCAATCTCATCTTCTCCGTTTATCAGTCTGTCGGCTGCAGGAGTCTTTATAAGACTGCTTACTATGTTTTTGGCAACTCTTAGCAGCTCTCCTCTTGTGATATAGCCCTCTTTGAGCTTTTGCATCGCATCATCATCGTTTGCGTTCGACTCGGAATCCGCAGTGACCTCATACAGATCATTCTGTGATCTGATCATGGCACCTGTTTCCTGAATGGTCCCTGACTTTCCGTCTTCTCCGCATCTTGCCCACCAGTCTGTCATGACTACGCCGTCAAATTTCCATTCATCTCTCAATATCGTCGTATTAAGGTCGTAGTTTGATGCAGTATATGTTCCGTTTATCTGTCCGTATGTGGACATTATGTTGTAGGCGCCGGCTTCCTTTACCGCCATCTCAAACGCCTTAAGATATATCTCCCTTAATGCTCTCTGTGAAACGATGGAATTAAGGAAGTTTCTGTTAAACTCTCTGTTGTTTGCGGCAAAGTGCTTTATAGTTCCCGTAACGCCTTTGCTGTGAAGACCTTTAAGCATTGCAACAGCCATTGCTCCGGTAAGGTACGGATCTTCGGAAAAATACTCGAAGTTTCTTCCGTTTAAGGGATTTCTGTGAATATTTATACCGGGTCCCAAAAGCGAATCGATCTTGTTAAGTCTGATCTCTCCTGCTGCCTGACAGTACAGTTCCTCAACAAGCTTTGTATTGAATGTGCATGCAAGAGAAGTACCGTTTGGCATTGCAAACGCTTCCGTTCCGCAGTCCATGCGTATCCCGCTGGGTCCGTCGGAAAGACCAGCAACAGGCATGCCGAAATGATCATGAAGCCTTGTCGTGACTCCGCCGTAGCTGCCTGCGATACCGGGCGTTACCTTGCTTGAGGACATTCCCTCTCCCCTGGTCATCTGTACAAGATCAAGATCGCTCATCTGATCTATGAACTCCTCAATGGTAACCTTTTTATTCAAAACATCAATAAACCTGTATCCCTTATCACCGGTGCAGACTCTGGATTCAGGTCTGTTATCCCTTATCCTTGCAGCAAGATCTATAGTCCTTGTCGGAACGGGCTGTCTTTCTTCCCTGACTTCATCCCCGTCTACTCTTATTATCATCCTGTCAAATGCCTTTACAGGCGCGAGAGCCTCAGTGAGCTTTTTTGTCACGATGGTATCTGCGATACTTAATCTTCCTACCTCGCCTGCTTCTCTGACATTCTTTCCGACATAGAAGATATAGTCTCCCGCTTCGAGGATATAGCAGTTTCTGTTTAAGCTGTAGCCGCCGTCATCGAAAGAAGCCATATCGGCAAGTTTTATTATCCACTCAAGCTCCTGGCTCTCACCGGGTTTGAGCAGATCGGTCTTTCCAAACGCTGAAAGATTCCTTACAGGCTTGCACAGCTTTCCCTGAGGAGGTTCACAGTATATCTGTACAACTTCCTTTCCGCTGACATCTCCCGTATTGGTGACTTTTGCGCATATCCTTACGCAGTCATCTTCGGCGAGCGCAAATGAAGCATCGATATCAAATGTTGTATATGACAGACCATAGCCGAAAGGATACATTACCTTATCCTTTGCCGCTGTCTCAAAGTATCTGTAGCCTACATATATATCTTCTTCATAGGTGTCGGAATCAACGATCTCAAATATCTCCTGGCGCTTGAACAGACCCTGAGATATATCTCCTAGCTTTTCCTTGTCCTTGTTGAAATTGGCTGTAGAAGGATAGTCCCTGTAATCATAAGCTATCGTATCAGTCAGTCTTCCGCACGGATTTACTCTTCCCATGAGCACATCGGCTACACCGTGACCGCCTTCCATGCCTCCCTGCCATGCGTATAATACAGCAGAAGGCTTAAGCTCATCCACCCATTTCATATCTATGATATTTCCGACATTTAATACAACGACAGACTTTTTAAAGCTTTCGCTGACCTTGCCTATCATATCTCTTTCAAGACCGGTCAGCAGATAGCTTCCCTCAGTTGCTGAATTGTCCTTGTCCTCGCCGGCAGTTCTTCCTATGATGATAACGGCAACATCACTTTCGCCTGCAGCTTTTTTAACGACTTCATCGCTAAGTTCCATCTCTACCAGACACCATGGATCCGCAGCCCACCCCTGTCCTCTGTCATAGGGGTTTTTCTCAGACCATGATTCATATGTCTTTATAAGATCTTTATTAAGCTCAATATCTTCCTGTCTTAATGCGTCAAGAATGGAGACAACATAAGGAGCATTCACCATACCGCCAGAACCTGTTCCGCTCTTGTAGTAGTGAAACTGTATGCGTCCGAATACTGCAACCTTTGCCTTTTTACTGATAGGAAGGGCGTTATCTTCATTCTTTATGAGAACGCAGCCTTCTGCTACAGCCTCTCTGGCTTTCTTTGCATATTCATTCCAGTCTAGTGTGTACTTCATATTTTTGCTACCTCCAATGATCCCCTTTTATAATGATCAGAAAAGAAAATCCCTGTTTGCAGGGAACTTGCACACGTTACCTTCCCGACGGCTCCGCCAGGCACCCTTGCGGCACATAGGAGATTCTTCTTATGGCTGCTGCATTCCTGCCCTGACCAGATTCGTAGATTCCTATTGCGCAAGACCCAAACTTCAACACCGCCAAAGAAGGGCTGCTATGCAAGCTCCCTGTAAACAGGGCTGCCAAAACAGTATAATCTATTTGCACTGATCGTGTCAAATATCCTGTTTCTCTTGCTTGAGTCTGGTTCTCATGCTTTTAAAAAAATCCGAAAGTATGGCGGAACACTCATTCTCTAACATACCATAGATCGTTTCAACCTGATGATTGAATCTCGGCTCGTGAAGTATATCCATGATGGATCCGGCACATCCTGCCTTGGGATTTTTGCACCCTATCACTACTCTTGGTATGCGTGCCTGTACTATCGCCCCGGAACACATCTGACACGGCTCGAGCGTTACGTACATCGTACAGGCTTCAAGCCTCCAGTCATCGAGTTTCTTTGATGCCTTTCTTATGGCTGTCAGTTCAGCATGCGACAGTGTATTCTTGTCAGTTTTTCTTCTGTTATATCCTCTGCCTATGATCTTTCCGTTGTGCTCTATGACGCACCCTATCGGAACCTCTCCCAGCAGAGCGGCTTTTTTTGCCAGTCTGAGTGCCTCTCGCATGTATTTTTCCTGCGGTATCTCACCCTTAAAAGCCCTGGCGCTTACATGATTTGCTTTCAATATGCTCTCTCTTTTTTATACTGATTGTGCTATACTCATGATATCCTATTTTACTTTAAAAACAAAGAGAAAATTATGAATATACATGGATTTACAAAAACAACGCTGCTTGATTATCCGTCAAAAACGGCAGCCACTATATTTACCGGAAACTGCAACTTAAGATGTCCGTACTGCCATAACCATGAACTGGTCCTGACCCCTGAAGTATTTCCCAAAGAGGACGATGATCTAATCCTGGCATTCTTAAAAAAGAGATTCGGCATCCTTAAAGGTGTATGCATCACAGGAGGAGAACCGACTCTTCAGCCAGATCTTGCTCAGTATATTAAAAAAATAAAGGATATAGGATATCTTGTTAAGCTGGATACAAACGGCTTTAATCCAAGAGTCCTTTCATCACTCATAGAAGATAAACTCATTGACTACAGCGCTGTTGATATAAAGGCGGGACATGACAACTATGCAAAGGCTGCAGGGCTTGAAAATATAAATCTCTCCCCGCTTGAGGAAACGATAAGCATACTTTCACAAAACAGGATCGACTATGAATTCAGGACCACTGCAGTTAAGGGTATTCATACAAAAGAGGATTTTTTAGATATTGCCGCCTGGCTTCCTTCTGACTGCAAGTACTTCATACAGAACTACAAAGAGACTGACGGCATCGCAGGTCAGGTCTTTGCAAGCTTTGACAAGAATGAACTTGAACAGTTTCTTGACATAGTAAAACCCCACATACCTCTTTCAAGCTTACGTGGGGTTGACTGATACTTATTTAAGATTCTCATCATAAACGGCTCTCTGACCGCCTATGAACTTGGGTCTGTGACGACCCGCCAGGATTATCGCTTCTCCTATATGCCTGTTTTCAAGCTTTATAGGTACAACGACGGGCTTTATATGCATTCCTACCATGACTCCGCCGATATCCATGCCGGCATCCGCTTTTGCAGCGATGTTTTCTACTACCACAGGCTCCTTTAAGGCCTTGTAGTGAGCTGTGGCAAACGAGCCTCCGGCCTTTGGCTGCGGTATAACGTTGACCTGTTCAAAGCCTCTTAACTGCGCCACTTTCTTTTCAAGGACTATCGCTCTGTTAAGATGCTCGCAGCATTGAACGGCAAGATCTATTCCCTTATCCCCAAGTACTTTTGAAATCTCTTCATACAGGCAATCTGCTATCTCAACACTTGAGTTTGTTCCCATCCGGTCACCCAGGACTTCACTTGATGAACATCCGATGACAAGCAGGCTCCCTTCTTTTAAAGATGCCTTGTCTATAACTTCACATATAACGGCATTTGCCTGTTTTTTAAGCATATCCTTATCCACTTTATCACCTCTAACTGCTTAATTTCCCATATATTATACACCTTGCAAAAAGATATACAACTCTAATATTCATCACTCGGAAACGGTGCCATGCCGTGGCTGTCAGGGTTTACCTGTGGCATGTCGGAATGCTTGAACTGCGTCTCATACAGCTCGGTGTAGACTCCTCCTGCCCGCACCAGATCCTTGTGCTGACCGCTCTCGACTATCTGTCCGTCCTTTAATACATATATCTTGTCAGCGGCAAGAATCGTTGAAAGCCTGTGGGCAATGAGTATGCTAGTCCTTTCCTTTATTATGGGATCGATCGCTTCCTGGATCTTGCTCTCCGATATGGAATCGAGTGCGCTTGTCGCTTCATCAAATATCAAAAGCTTTGGATCCTTAAGAAGAACTCTTGCGATCGATATCCTCTGCTTCTCGCCTCCGGAGAGTTTAAGTCCTCTGTTTCCGACCATCGTATCAAGGCCTTTTTCCTGTGCCTCTATGAAATCATAGATATTGGCCTTTTTGCATGCCTCTATCATCTCTTCTTCCGTGGCTGATGCAGAAGCGTATCTTAGATTGTCTCTTATAGTTCCGTTAAACAGATATGTTTCCTGAGATACCACTCCGACGCTTTTTCTTAACTGTGCAAGATCCATCTCCCTTACATCTATACCGTCAAACATGACAGAACCTGCACATACATCATAGAGCCTGGGTATAAGATTTATTATCGTGCTCTTTCCCGAACCCGACGGTCCGACGATGGCCATGCTCTTATTGCTCTCAAGCTTAAAGCTCACGTCTTTAAGAATCTGTCTTTCCGGATCATACGAAAAGTCAACATGCCTGAATTCGACCTCGCCTGTGATTTGATCGGGTATCTTAGGATCTTTAGGCTCCTTGATCTCTACATCCATGTCATAGTAGTCAAATATCCTTGAAAACAGAGCCATGGCTCTCATCCAGTCAACCTGTATGTTCAAGAGACTGTTTACCGGCATATATGTCTTTCCCAAAAGCGCTACCAGTACTGTTATATCTCCGACCGTGAGCGAGCTGTCATACTTCATGATGAGAACTCCGCCGACAAGATATAGCAGCATCGGTCCTATATTGGTAACGGTGTTTAGTACCATAAAGAACCATCTGCCGGCCATCCTCTCCTTGATGTTTAAGCCGATCATCTTGCTGTTTACTTTCTTGTAGCGCTCATACTCCTCGTTCTCCTTGCCAAACAGCTTTACTAAAAGCTGCCCGCTGACAGAGAGAGTCTCATTCAGTATTCCGTTTACCTCATCGTTGCACTGCTGAGCTTCGTTTGTCAGTGTCCACCTGGTCTTTCCCGCACTCCTTGTGGGTATGACAAACAGAGGGATGACTATTATACCGAGGATAGCGAGTATCCAGTTTTTCTGAAACATGGCAACAAGAGCAAATATAAGTGTTATGGAATTTGACAGTATGCTCTTGAATGTATTTGTTATGACCGACTCTACACCGTCTATGTCGCTGGTCATCCTGGTTATGATATCGCCCTGGTTGTTGGATGTGTAGAATCTCTGTGACATGCGCTGAAGATGTCTGTACATCATGTTTCGCATATCATAGGTTATGTGCTGTGCTATCCATGTATTTATATAGCTTTCAGCGACTCCTATAAGGCTTGCCATGAGTGTTACGCCAAACGATGCAGCTATATAGAAGATAAGAAGCTTCATGCTGCGGCCGATAAGACCCTCGTCTATGATCTTGCCTGTCAGGATCGAAGGCAGTATTCCGGCTACAGAAGACATGATGATACACAGCAGCACTAATATGAGCTGCTTCCAGTATGGCTTCAGATATGAGAAAACTCTCTTTATGAGTGCAGGTGTGATCTTGGGCGCGGATTTTAATTCCTCATCGGTCATGTAGTGGCCGCCGGGACCTCCGCCTCTACCATGTGCAGGGGGCATACATACTCCTTTTGTGATCGGTTTAGCAGATCTTCTTATCCTTTAAGCAAACATTCAAAGCTGATCCTGCCTGATATGAAAGCTCAAAAGATCTGATGATGAGCTACATGTTGTCCATCTTCTCTAAATAATTAACGTAGTCAACTACCATCATGACGATCTTGAATGTTACCGCATCGTCAAATATCCTCATATCAAGGCCTATGAGCTTTTGCAGCTTCTCCATTCTGTATACAAGAGTATTTCTGTGTATATAAAGCTGTCTTGCTGTCTCTGATACGTTAAGATTATTCTCAAAGAACTTATGGATTGTCGTTAATGTCTCTTCGTCTATCTCTTCAGGCTTTGTATCGCCGAAGACTTCCTTGACAAAGATCTTGCAAAGATTGACAGGCAGCTGATAGATGAGTCTTCCTATGCCGAGTGTCTCGTAGGACAGGACATTCTTCTCCGAATGGAAGATACTTCCTACTTCAAGCGCCATCTTTGCTTCCTTGTAGCACTTGGATATGTTCTTAAGCTCTGATACCGAGAGGCCGTAGCTGACCCTTACTCTCAACATCGCCTCAGCACCGAGCATATCTACTATCGTATGAGCGATCTCGTCATAGTCCTCATCCTCTATATCCTTTATGAGGATTATGGTCTTGTCATCAACAGATGTGATGTAGTTTCCGCCCTGTTCGACAAACAGACTTCTCATGAGTCTTGTTGCTATGTTGTCACGGTCGTTCTCAACCTCGACAAGAAATACCATTCTTTTCTTTTCATTCTCAATATGGAGCTTCTGCGCTCTGTTATGAATATCAACAAGCAAAAGATTATCCATTATGAGATTCTGGAAGAAGTTGTTCCTGTCAGTTCTGTCCTTGTAGGCGATTATCAGATTCTGCAGCTGGCATACGGCAACCTTTCCCATTGTAAATGGATCATTTTCACAGCTTGCTGCAAGGATATATGCACACTCATCCTCATCCATTACCCTGAAGAAATAGCTGTCACCTATCTGCTTGTGATCGTCACCGGAATCGATAAAGCTCTTTAAGTCCTGCGGATCCACATTCTTTGCATTTAAAGTACTCATCACGGCTTTTGCACTGTCATCAAACAGAGCATAACCGGCTCCCGTGACCATTGCCATCTCTTCCATTGTCTTTTGAATGATCGTATTGCTTATCATAGTCTTCTCCGATTACTGTTGATTGTTTACGCTTTTACTGACTGCATCTTATCCCGGCATGCAGGACTTACTATCGATGAATATGAAAACAGGATATATCCTTTGCATCCGCTGTTTCTTAGTTTTGTTATCTGAGTAGATAGATTGTCGTTTTTCCTGCTCCAGCCAAGATCAGTCTTAAAGTTTTCACAAACGGTCTTTATCTGACCGCTTTAAAGTGCAGCCGTTAAGCGGGCTTATCAGGATCATTACTGTCAAAAGCACCCCGCTTATCAGTATTTTTAATGCTTTTTTCATAGTTACTATTTTAATCTATTGCATGATTATGTGCAACAAAAGCACATATTAAAAGGAGCGTTGCAAAACAACGCTCCTTGAATATCATTTTCTGATCGATTCAGACTAGTTTGTGATAACCTGCTCTGTTTCCTTATCGAATATGTGAATCTTCTCAACATCGAAAGCAACCTTGATTGTATCACCGGGTCTAGCTGTTGTACGAGGATCAACTCTTGCTGTGATCGGGAACTCGTCAAGCTCGAAGTACAGGTAAACTTCAGCACCGAGAAGCTCGTAAACCTTAACTGTAGCTTCGAATGAAGCCTTAGCTGTTTCGATGAACATCTCTGAATCATAAACATCTTCAGGTCTGATACCGAATGTAACTGTCTTTCCGTCATAGCCGCCCTCGATAAGCTTCTTAGCCTTTGCGGGAGGAAGAGGAATATCAACGCCTGCGCAGTTGATCGTTACGTTCTCGCCGTTTATAGAAACAACACCATCAAGGAAGTTCATCTGAGGTGATCCCATGAATCCTGCTACGAACAGGTTCTGAGGCTTGTCATAAAGGTTCTGAGGTGTATCAACCTGCTGAACAACACCGTCCTTCATAACAACGATACGTGTACCAAGAGTCATAGCCTCTGTCTGGTCATGTGTAACGTAAATGATTGTTGTGCCAAGTCTCTGGTGAAGCTTAGCGATCTCAACTCTCATCTGTACACGAAGCTTTGCATCGAGGTTTGAAAGAGGCTCGTCCATAAGGAATACCTTAGGGTTACGAACGATAGCACGTCCCATTGCAACACGCTGTCTCTGACCACCGGACAAAGCCTTGGGCTTTCTGTCAAGAAGGGGAGTAAGATCGAGGATCTTAGCTGCTTCCTTAACCATCTTGTCGATTTCGTCCTTGGGAACATGTCTTAACTTAAGACCGAAAGCCATGT
>JAGCXJ010000075.1 GCA_017961385.1 Lachnospiraceae bacterium | reverse complement strand
TTTTCAATGGTTGAACTTATAGTAGTAATAGCTATCATGGCTGTTTTAGTCGGCTTACTCGCTCCTCAGTTCATCAAATATGTGGAACGCTCAAGAATGTCCATGGATGTTCAGAACGTTGAAACGCTCTGTCATGCCGCAGAAACTTTTGCAGCTGATGTTGACAGACATAGAATAGCTATACCTCCCACATGCAAGATAATACTTACTCCCGGTAACAGGGTTGTTGTCAATACAACAACAAGCGGAGATGATCAATACTGGCAGCTTGCTCTGCAAAATGTCGGGATCACCGAGTATGAATTAAAATCCAAAACATGGTATGATTCATCAAATCAGATAGTAATAACCGCTCACGAGCTCAATGGCATGCCGTATTTTACCGAATCAGGAGTAAAGACAAATTTAAGCCTAATAAACGGCGACATTGTTGACGATAATTAATATAACAGAATAACTTGCAAGATAACTAGCTTCTGCCGAGCTAGATGTCTCTATACATTAAAACTTCAGCGCCCTGAAAAGGGCGCTGATTTCCTGTTACAGCCTTAAAGTCTCTTTAGCAGTTCTTCGCGCTGAGCTTCATATCCCGGCTTGCCCAAAAGAGCAAACATGTTCTTCTTGTAGCTTTCAACACCGGGCTGATTGAACGGATTAACTCCGAGAATATATCCGCTGACACCGCATGCAAACTCAAAGAAGTAGAATAACTGTCCAAGATAATATTCGTTCATCTCCGGAACATTTATCATGCAGTTGGGAACCTGTCCGTCCGTATGAGCAAGTACTGTTCCGTTCATGGCAGATTTGTTTACAAAATCAACTGTCTTTCCTGCAAGATAATTAAGTCCGTCAAGATCTACAGGTTCTTCTCCTATAATGATCTCTTCTCTTGATTTCTCGATATTAATAACTGTTTCAAAGAGATTTCTTGCACCGTCCTGAATGTACTGACCCATTGAATGCAGATCTGTTGTAAGATCAACGCTTGCAGGGAAGATGCCTCTCTGATCCTTTCCTTCAGACTCGCCGTAGAGCTGCTTCCACCATTCTGATACATAGTGAACGGCAGGCTCATAGTTGCACAGTATCTCTATTGCTTTTCCTTTTCTGTAAAGGATGTTGCGAAGAGCTGCATACTTGAGTGCATCATTATCTTCAAATTCATTGTTGAGGGCCATCTCTCTTGCGCTGGCAGCGCCTTCCATGAGCTTGTCTATATCTGCTCCGCTTACAGCTATTGGAAGAAGTCCTACTGCTGTAAGAACAGAGAATCTTCCTCCGATATCATCCGGAACTACAAATGTCTCATATCCTTCTTCTGTTGCAAGACCCTTTAATGATCCCTTTGCTCTGTCTGTTGTAGCATATATTCTCTTTGCTGCTTCTTCTTTTCCATACTTATTCTCCATTAGAGACTTAAGAACACGGAATGCGATCGCAGGCTCTGTTGTCGTTCCCGATTTAGAGATCATGTTAATAGAAAAATCTCTGTCACCGATTACATCGATAAGATTCTTAAGATATGTTGAGCTTATGGAATTACCTACGAAGTAAATCTCAGGAGTTTTTCTCTGCTCCTTGCTTATCATGTTATAGAAGCCGTGTCTTAAAAACTCTATGGCAGCTCTTGCTCCGAGATATGAACCTCCTATACCGATAACAAGCAGTACATCAGAATCCTGCTTGATCTTTTCGGCAGCCTTCTTTATACGTGCAAACTCCTCTTTGTCATATGCCACCGGCTGATCTATCCATCCGAGGAAGTCATTTCCGGGTCCTTTCTTGGATACAAGAAGCTGCTTTGCATCCAAAACGATTTTTTTCATGTTCTCTACTTCATGATCAGCCACAAAGACTGATGCCTTTGAGTAGTCAAAAGATACTTTGTTACTCATGATATATCTCCTTTTATACTATATTAAGCTGTCTCTTACAGCCTTAAGTTCTTCCTGTGTGGGTTCTGTGGGTTTCCACAGTATATGCTGTCCGTCTCCCTTGTATCTCGGGATCAGATGCATATGGAAATGGAATACGGACTGTCCAGCCACTTCTTCATTGTTCTGCACGATATTGAATCCGTCGGCATTTAGCTTTTGAGTCATTGTCACTGCCATTTTCTTTGCAAGTTTAAATACTTCTGCAGCTGTATCCTCAGGCAGTTCATAGATATTTCTGTAATGCTCCTTGGGAAGGATCAGCGCATGTCCCTTTGTGGCAGGTCCCGCATCAAGTATCACATTGAAGTTCTCATCCTCGTAGATCGAATTTGTAGGTATGATCCCGTTTGCAAGTTTGCAAAAAATACAATTATCGTCTTTCAATCCTTTTCTCCTTCCTAATTCATGAACATAAAGAGCTCGTCAAGGGTCCTGAACAGCTTAAAGTCACCCTTCATCTTCATATTTCCGGCCATAAACGCTCTCTGGAAAGTCATCCTTCCGGCAACGATGTCCTGCATCGTCTCTTCCGTGATGCTTATCTCGACATCGGCCTTGTCTATCATATCCAGCGAATACTGGACATCGGCATTGTCAACCGTTATGGAAAGCGGCTTCTTTCCGATCATTATCCTGTAGGATGCCTTGAATCCAGCAACAGGAGAAAAATGCTCCTTAAGCGCAGTGATAAACGACTCGCCTTCTGTCGTCTCCTTGCCCATCATGCCTTTAAACATCCTTGCAAGATCCTGAATATCTTCTTTCTGACGCTGAACATAACTGTCATCCGCAGCATACTGAGAAAGCTGTTCAGACTCCTGGGGCGTAAGATCGGTATTTGTAGAAACTGATACCATCTGCTTTACAGCCTGGTTGCTGGCAGGGAAGCTTACCATCTTCTGTTTGATGGTCCTGTAAACATTTTCCGCCTTCTTTTCAATGAGCGTCGTATATCTGTCATCTATCTCAAGAGATGCCGCATCAGCTATATATCCGCATATTCCGGAACAGGGCAGACCGCCGAGTATCTCCCATGCAGTCGAGAGATTGAGCTTTCCTTCCCTCTCTCCGTAGGTTGTTGACATTACTATTGGACACATATAGATCTTTGAGATCTTTTCCTTGTCGCCGTACAGCCAGCAGGCATCCAAAAACTGCTGCATATATCCGCCGATACCGTACCATTCAACAGTCGTAGCGAGTATGATACCGTCAACATCCTTAAGAGTCTGAGGCAGAGTTGTTATGGCCGCCCGCTGCTCACAGAGCATGTAACGCTCAACCTTAACGTTGAGTTCTTCCAGCACCGCCTGCATCTTGTCGATCACAAAGAGCGTAGGATCATCCATCAGGCCTCTTCCGCCATAGTAAATATTTACCTTCACTTTTAAGTTACGCCTCCTTTTTTTGAAAGCTCTCTAGCACACACGATAAATACCGTTATAAATCCGAATATCAGACCTCCGATGTGTGCAGCATAATCTATATGAGCTGACGCAAAACTGCTGTATATGCAGTATGCGACCAACAGTATCATCCTCTTTATCGGGATATTTAATCCTTCTGTCTTTTTTATAACAAGATACAGAAGAGCTCCCATTATACCGTACACCGCACCGCTGGCACCGACTGATGTGTATCTTGTACCTGTTATCCATTCATAGCCAAACGATACGACATTGCCCATTATGCCTGAGACAAGATAGATTATGGCAAATCTTACGGATCCCGTCTTGTTCTCGACCATCTCTCCCATAAAGTACAGAAGCACCATATTGCTTATGAGATGCTGAGCACCTGAATGAAGAAACATGGCTGATATAAATCTGTAAAACTCGCCGTTTGTAACCAGATCAAAATCCATCCTTCCGGATGCGATGAACGGATTTTCACCGTTTGCGGCAATATTACCTATGATCACAGATGTGAGAAAGACAAGCGTATTTACTATTACCAGCGTAACTGCTACCGGAGCCGGCTTCTTGCTGCTCTTTTCCCGATATGCTTCGCGTTCCTCATTTGTCATGAGCTTTTCATTGATCGCATGCATATCACCGCTCTCTATAAGAGATGCTGTTTCATTAAGCCAGTTTTCAATAATTCCCTTTAGACCGTAAAAGTCCTCAACACTGTCTTTGGGCATGACAAGCTCATAATTCTGCTTATCTATAAACCAGCACATATATTCATCGCCGGCTATATCTCTTGCCTTGTCTTCATTCTCAAAAAATATGAGATTCATGACATGAACATCTTTACCATGCACTGTCTGACTTATATCCAAAGCCTGTTTTTTAAGTACAGGATGATCGATCCCTGTCTGGGTATCGGCATCCACTACCTGAAGGATATTCACACAGCTGTTCTCATCTTTTATATATTCTTTTATTTCAGGATATCCTGTCGGGAATACTGCATATCCCATATCCTGCATGTATTTTTCAAATAACCTGATGATCATGCTATTTGTTTTTTGCAGCATCGTTTACACAATCCTCTATCAGATTCATGATAGTCTTTATGGAATTGATCTGTCCGCTGCTGACCATGTTTTCGATGTACTGTTTTCTGTTAAGATATACTTCGTGAACTGTCTCGACAAGCGATATGGGATCAAGTGCCTCTTCTCTTATGACAGCACTGAAACCCTGGCCCTCAAATGATGATGCATTAAGTATCTGGTCACCTCTGCTTCCCGCAGAAAGCGGGATCAGTATGTTGGGCTTGTTTAAAGCAAGCAGTTCGCAGATAGCATTTGCTCCTGCTCTTGAAATGACCACATCAGACATCGCGAATACATCCTTTAAGTCTGATTTCAGATATTCAAACTGCTTGTATCCGGGTACAGAAAGCATAAGATTGTCTATCTTATCCTTGCCGCATATATGCACAACCTGGAAATCCTTAAGAAGTGTATCGAGCGATTCTCTCACAGCTTCATTTATGCTCTGGGCTCCCTGAGAACCTCCTATCACCATGATCACGGGCTTGCTTGAATTGAATCCGCACAGTTTATATCCAGCTTCAATGCTTCCCTGCATCAGTTCCGCTCTTATAGGTGAACCGGTAAGAACAGCCTTTCCTGCCGGAACCTTTGAAACCGTCTCGGGGAAATTGCAGCATACCTTGTCGGCTACAGGTATACAGAGTCTGTTAGCCAGTCCCGGAGACATATCCGATTCATGTATGATGCATGGTATCTTAAGATCTGCTGCCGCACGTACGACCGGAACAGACACAAATCCTCCCTTGCTGAATATAACATCAGGCTTTAACTCCTTTAGGATCTTTTTAGCCTCTCTGTATCCCTTAAGAACTCTGAAAGGATCCGAAAAGTTTTTCAAATCGAAGTATCTTCTGAACTTGCCGGTCGCTATGCCGTGATACTCTACGCCAAAATCGGCCATAAGCCTTTTCTCGATCCCGTCATAGGAACCTATATAAAAAATCTCGTAATCCGCCTTCTTAAGTGAAGGTAATAATGCGATATTGGGTGTAACGTGTCCTGCGGTACCGCCGCCTGTCAAAACTATACGTTTCACAACCGTGCCTTCTTTCTTATCAAGATTTATCCTCATAAGATTATATCAGATATGAAGAATATCGACCACAAAATTGTTAATAAAGAAAACGCAGACGTTAAATAACCGGCTTTACATATGAATGTAAAACCGGTCGTTAAATCTTTTCTTATCACAGATCATCAGATCCTGTAACCTCTGTTGCTCATATCCTGCGTGGCTTCCTCCAAGATCTGATTCTTTCCGTATGTCATTCCCGCAACAACGGATTGTGTGTTTTTCATCAAAGGCTCGGATTCATCGCTATCAGCTACGGATTCATACGAATCATGAAGATTTTTTATCATGCCTCTGACTTCATCTATGGCATCGGTATCCTTTTCACAGATCGCCTGACGCAATCTCTTTTTCATATAAAGGTACAGCTGCTTTAGATCTCTTGCGATATCATATTCATAGTGAAGATTGTTCATCATCTCCTCTATGCATCTTTTGGCCTTGTCTATGTTTATGACATAGTCACCCGTTCCCGCATTGAAATTCTTTGCATCACGCAGATATGTATCGATTATCTCATAAGAAACAAGTATCATCTGTACATTGTTTGCCTGTGATATGCGCATTGCAAACTGCTTTTTCAAACTGTCTTCCATATATACTCCTCCCGATTGTTACTGGATCAGCTGAAGCATCTGCGAAGGTCTTTCATTAGCCTGTGCAAGTATTGCAGTCGCTGCCTGCGAAACTATCTGCAGGTTGCTGTAGGAAGCCATCTCTTCTGCCATATCGGTATCCATGATACGTGAATATGCGGCTGTTACGTTTTCTTCAGATGCAGCAAGATTGTTCTGTGTATGCTCAAGTCTGTTCTGATATGAACCCAGGCGGCTTCTCATCTGTGAAATAAATTCGATCGCTGTGCTTACCTTTGAGATCGCTTCTTTTGCCTTCTGTGCATAGTCAACGGCAGGATCGGGATCTCCGTTGGGACCTGCAACCAATGTGAGATTTCCGTCTGTGTCTCCGAGTCCCAGATTTAAGAGCGAAAGCTCCGGGAATCTCATATCAAGAGTCTGTCCCTCGTTGGCACCTATCTGAAGTGTCATCGCTCCATAGCCCTTAAGCTCAACTTCCAGAGACTTTTCACTTTCCCAGCCGCTCCTTAGCTCGAGTCTGATCTCGTATCCGTCCTCGCCCTTTGCAATGAGCTGACCGTCTTCGAGTTTACCCTGGAGTATCCTTGACACGCCATTGCTCTTATCGGTCATGTTTAAAGTATATGTTTCGTCTCCGGCTGCGGGTTCTGTGATATCTATCGTATAATCACTGAACTTTACGGCATCCGAATAATACTTCACCTTTACATTGTTGTTATTCTCGACATATCCCTTAAGGTCGAATGTTCCGTCCATAAGTGTCTGTCCGTTGTATTCTGTTGTCTTTCCGATCCTTACAAGTTCCTGAGAGAGCTGATTTATCTCGCTCTGGATCGCTCCTCTGTCGCTGTCTGTCATTGTTCCGTTTGCTGACTGAACGCAAAGCTCATTTATCCTCTGCAGTATATCATGACATTCGGCAAGAGCACCGTCTGCTATCTCTACTACAGATACACCGTCCTTGGCATCCTGATTCGCTTCCCTGAGTCCTCTGATCTGAGCATTCATACGTCTGCTGATGGCAAGACCTGCGGCATTGTCCTTTGCGCTGTTTATCTTATATCCCGAAGATAAGCGTCTGAGCGAATCCGTCAGCTTCTTGTCATTTGTTTTTAGTGAGTTGTTTGCCAGCATAGCTGACACGTTGTAGTTGATCTTCATGCTCATAATAACTCTCCTTTACATCTGAGAAACAAAAGTTTTCAGAAATTCCTTTGCTAACCCGTATAGTGTTTTTGTGTCCATATTATTTATATCGGCATTTTCTGCCTGATTCTTATCATTTTGTGATGCAAATGTACGATTTTCAAGTCCGACTATCACTCTGAAATCTGTTGTTGTGTCAAGTTTCTGAGACATCTTATCAGAAACACGATTAAGTATATCGACACCCTCTTTGTTCTGTGTGACAAACAGGCCTCTTATGCTGTCAGGCAAAACATTAAACTGCACCGATACTCTGCCAAACAAATCTGTTTCAAATCCGATATTGACCTCTCCCTTAGCATTCTCTTCATGCTTAAGAGTCAGATTTATTGCTGTCAATTCACCGTTTATCTCAACAGGAACGGTATAGTTTTCCCTGTCAGCACGTGCAAGTGCCAGTGACAGCTGCTTGTGACAAAGAGTCATCTGTTTTAGATCTATCGAATTCTCAGCGCTGTAGCGTACATCCTCAACGATCTGCTTACCCAGTTCTATCACTGAAGCATATGCTTTCTTTGCACTGTCTCTGTCTTCAAATCTGTCGATAAGATCAGTCAGAGCATTATCATAATCTTCTCTGACAGACTCTTCTTCATCATCTTCTTTCTCAGCATAAGCCTTTAACTGCTTGAATGCGTTTCTGTCAGCCGATGCGAGTGCATTCGATGCCGCCATATTGCTCACGGTCACGTAATCTGCGTTTTCAACGAGTTCTTCAACGCTATCCATGCCGTTTTTTATTGCATCCATGTACTCTTTATAGTCTTCTTTCAGATACTCTTCATTCAGTCTGTTATCTTTTTCCTGACCGATCGAACTTGCAAATGCCTGCTCGATCTGATCCGAAATGCTGATCCCGTTTTTCACCGTATTCTGCAAAAAGCCGTAGCTGTCATCTATCGATTCGTCAAAGCTTGCCTTTCTGCTCCTCATAGAGGATAACAGGCTCTTAAATGTTATCTCTCTTTCACTGTTTAGAAGAGCTCCTACTGCAGCAGCATCTGTCTTCTCCAAACGGTTTATGAATCTGTAGATACCGATGAATGCTTCTCTTTCACTATCGCTTATCTCTCCGCTCTTATCAAGCTTGTATAAAAATCTTGAATACTTTTCATCTGAATCTTTTGCTGCAGATTCTCTAAGAACCCGAGTCAGCTCATCAATGCTCATC
>JAGCXJ010000074.1 GCA_017961385.1 Lachnospiraceae bacterium | reverse complement strand
TGTCGGGTGTGAAATAATAGTCTGAAAGACCTGTTATCTCCTTTACATCCTTTATGCCCCATTTGCCCTGGAACTTAAGATTGTGGATAGTCATTATGGTCTTTATGCCCTTAAAGAAGTCATTGCCCGCAAATCTCTCCTTAAGATATACGGGTATGAGTCCCGTCTGCCAGTCATGACAGTGAATGATATCCGGTCTGAAGCCTATGAGAGGAAGTGCTGAAAGTGCAGCCTTGCTGAAGAAGGCGAATTTTTCTATCTCCCACAGAGGATCGTCGCAGTATGGTCTCATTCCTCCGAAATATCCTTCGTTATCGATGAAGTAGAACTTTATGCCTTCGTATTCGGCCTCAAGTATGCCGACATATGCATTCTTCCAGTGGAAGTCCATGTAGAAGTTCTGCTTGAACGAAAGCATTTCCTTGAATTCGGGTTTCATGCATGTATACTTCGGAAGTATGACCCTGATATCAAAGTATTTCTTGTCAATGCATTTGGGAAGCGAGCCGACTACATCGGCAAGTCCGCCTGTCTTGATGAATGGAACCCCCTCAGATGCCACAAATAAAATGTTCTTCATAGTCTTTTACTTACCCTCGCTTGTGCTTTAAGTTCTCTTGCGCTTTCTATATTTGCCTTTGTCGTTACATCGCTCGACATAAGCCTTGCTATCTCATTGACACTCTCTTCTTCGCTTAGCTTTATTATATCAGTCTGAGTGCGATCTGTATCTGATTTTTTTTCTATCAGATAATGAGAGTCTGCCATAGCCGCTATCTGAGCCAGATGAGTTATGGCTATGACCTGATGATTAAGGCCTATCACGTTCATCTTTTCGGCCACGTTCCAGGCTGTCTTTCCGCTTATTCCCGAATCGATCTCATCGAAAATGAGCGTATCTATGCTCTCTTTTTCAGCCGTTATTGCTTTCAAGGCAAGCATGAATCTTGAAAGTTCGCCTCCGCTTGCGACCATGCTCAGAGATCTGACCGGTTCGCCGACATTAAACGATACTAAAATGTCTACGCTGTCAAAGCCTTTTGTCGTGATGTTTTCTTCATCACTTAATACATTTATCATGCATGTCGTATTTTCAAGATTTAACTGCTTTAAATTTCTTTCAAGGTCATTAGAAAGGATCCTTGCCTTTTCCTTTCGTGCTTCCGACAGCTGCCTGCAGCATCCGATGAGCGTTTCCCTGCTCTCATCAAGCCGTTTCTTAAGATCAGCCATATATGATCCAAAGTCTGCCATCTTTTCAATGAAGGCACGTTTATTCTCGGCATACTCAAGAACATCTTCAAGGCTGTTTCCGTACTTGCTCTTTAAGTGGTTTAATGTATCGAGCCTGCTTTCGACCTCGTTAAACTCGGCTTCGCTGAACTCAAGATCCGACATGTATTCATTCATCGAATGCCTTAGCTGGCCTACGATATCGGCTGCATCGGAAAGCTGCGATTCTATATCGTTTATATTCTCATCGTATCTTAATACGCTCCTTACTTCCCTTAAGGCATGATCGAGCGCATCATTAACACCGCCCTCTGAATCGATAGCCTGATATGCCCTTGCAATGGCATCGACTATCTTTTTTGAATTGTTCATCAGACGGTATCTGTCTTCAAGTTTCTCATCCTCGCCTATCTTTATGTTTGCAGAGTCTATCTCGTTAAGTTCAAACTCCGCAAGCGAGAGTTCTCTGTCTCTGTTTTTATCAAGAGACTCGTTTTCTTCAAGTTCCTTAGCTAGTGCTGAGTATGAAGAAAAGCTGTCTTCTACTTTATTTAAAAGATCCTCTATCTCAAGGCCTGCATACTCATCGAGTATGTCAAGGTAGTTCTTTGTATCAAGAAGCTGAGCGGTATCATTCTGTCCGTGGATGTTTATTAAAAGGGATGCGATGCTCTTTAATGCCTTTCCGGTGACTGTCTCGCCGTTTATCTTGGCACTGCTCCTGCCATCCATGATCTTTCTCTGAATAAAGATGGTAGAGTCATCTTCAACCGGCAGATCAAACTCCATTAATCTGTCGATCACCTCTTTTTTGTCGCTCTTAAAGATGAGTTCTATCAGAGCATACTCCTCCCCGCTTCTGATAAACTCCTTTCCTGCCTTTGCTCCCAGCGCCAGTCTGATGGATCCGAGAATAATGGATTTGCCGGCACCGGTCTCGCCCGAAAGAATATTTAATCCCGGATAGAAAAAGACCTCACTCTCTTTTATCAGGGCCAGATTTTTAACGTGTAAGCTTTCTAGCATATGTGCTCCCCTATGCTCATTACAGGCACATTTTTACAGATATTCCCTTATCTTGTCCATCACTCTGTAAGTCTCATCGACTGTCCTTATAGCCATCATGATGGTATCGTCACCGGCGATAGATCCGACGACCTCTTTCATCCTTAAGGCATCAAGACTTGCGGCTACAGCCATGGCCATTCCGGGAACGGTCTTTACAACGAGGATATTCTGTGCGCTGTCCATTGAAAGGAATCCGTCTCTTAATACCCTGATGTACTTATTGGTCAGATGCACGTCGCCTACTGGCTGTATGGCGATCTTTCTCTTTCCGCCCGCACCGGTCAGCTTGCCGAGATGAAGCTCGTTTATATCTCTAGATACCGTAGCCTGGGTTACGCTGTAGCCCTCGCTTCTTAGTATATCTACCAGTTCCTCCTGGGTAGCTATCTCTCTGCTCTCTATGAGTTCTAGTATCCTGCTCTGTCTTTCTCTTTTCATATATTCATCCGGACATCTTTCTGTTAAGTGTCTGTAAAAAGCTTGTCTCTTCGGTCTTTATAAGCTTGATGCTGTATCCGGCTCTTGTTATCCTTATGCGGTCGCCGGTCACTACCGCTATGCCTGCTCCTCCGTCGGAGCTTACCTGGGCATTCAGTATATCTTCATCTCTTCCCTTGCCTATGACAAACTCTACGATATCATCGGGTCCTACTACGATAGTCCTGATATTCATCGTATGAGCGCATATGGGAGTTATCGAGATGAGCGATGCGCTGGGGTTTATTATGGGCCCTCCCGCAGACATGCTGTATCCCGTAGAACCTGTAGGAGTAGATGCGATTATGCCGTCTGCATCTATCGAATACAGATACTGGCCGTTTACGTATATCTCGACCCTTATTATCTTTACAAGATCCTTCTTTGTTACGACTATATCGTTTAATGCGGCATTTACTTCCGCATTCTCTCCGTTGGCATGAACGATTACGGCTTTTAGCATCATCCTTTCCTGGATGAAGAACTTATCCTCGATAAGAGCATCTATGGCTTCTTTGTATCTGTCTTTTTCGACATCAGCTAAAAACCCCAAAGTGCCGAGATTAATGCCAAGGATAGGGATCTGTCTGTCCATTATGTCTTTTGCGGCTCTTAGCATCGTGCCGTCTCCGCCCAGTACAAGGACGCAGTCGATCGGTGTATTTTCGGGGATGATGCTTCCCTTCTCCCCGTCCATCGATTTGGCTGCAATCTTAGCCGATGCACCCTTTTTTTCTATATAATCCGAGATCTCATGCGTAAGCGTATACTGCGGATCTTTTTTGTCATTTGTGATTATAAGAAAGTTTTTCATGATTCTTCTTTTTCTATATCGGTGGCAGCTTTTTTAGCCAGTCTCTTTATGCTTTCTATCGTAGCTTCGTTTAGTGTATATTCATCAGTTTTTAATATATCTTCAGCGCTCTTTTCATCATAGCCAAGGACTCTTTCATTCTCAGCGCTGTTTTTTCTAAGATATATGAGATATTCGATATTTCCTTCGGGACCCTTTATCGGAGAATAGTCAAGTCGCAGGATATCAAATCCGCATATATCGGCAAATCTGACTATCTTTTCGATGACCTCGACATGCACCGATTCATCTCTTACAACGCCTTTTTTGCCGACCTTTTCTCTTCCCGCTTCAAACTGGGGCTTTATAAGCAGCACCATCCTGCCCTCATCCTTTAAAAGCGCTCTTGCCGGAAGAAGTATCTTTGTCAGTGAAATGAAGCTCACATCACAGCTTGCAAAATCTATCTTATCGCCGATATCCTCAGGCTTTATATACCTGAAATTGGTCTTTTCCATGCAGATGACTCTGTCATCGTTTCTTAGCTTCCAGTCAAGCTGTCCGTGTCCCACATCTATCGAATAGACCTTGACTGCCCCGTTTTGCAGCATGCAGTCGGTAAAGCCTCCGGTCGATGCTCCTATGTCCATGCATGTCAGTCCGTCAAAGGACAGATCAAATTCATTTACGGCCTTTTCAAGCTTTAAGCCGCCTCTGCTGACATATTTTAGCTTGTTGCCCTTGACTGTTATCTCGCATTTATCGTCAAATGCAGATCCTGCCTTGTCTTCTCTCTGGCCGTTTACAAAGACATCTCCTGACATGATGATTGTCTTTGCCTTTTCTCTCGACGTGGCCAGTCCTCTGTTTACAAGTAATACGTCCAAACGCTCTTTCATATCTTTTCTATCTTTTCAACGATCGAATCGGCATCGATACCGACTTCCTTATGAAGCAGATCCACATTTCCGTGCTCAACATATTCATCGGGTATTGCTATCTGCAAGATCTTTACCTTTGCCCCGGTTTCGTTAACATGCTCAAGCACCTTGTCACCGAGTCCTCCGTTTGCGACATTCTCTTCCATTGTGACTATGCATTCATAGTCTCTTGCAAGCTCATCTATCATTAAAGTATCTATCGGCTTTGCAAATCTGGCATTTACAACGGTAACGGAAATGTTTTTCTTTCTCAGTATCTCACTGACCTCGATCGCTGTCTTTACCATGCTTCCGATCGCAAACAAAGCTATCTTTGCACCTTCGTTTTTTAAGATTACTTCGCTCTTTCCCATCTCGATCGGCGCTCTCATCTCCTTAAGGCCGTCATATGCCTCGCCTCTTGGATATCTGACAGCTATGGGAACGTTGCTCGATACCGCAAACTTCATCATATCCGAAAGCTCCCATTTGTTCTTTGGAGCCATTATGTGCATGTTCGGAATGCTCGATAGATATGAAAGATCAAAAATACCCTGATGAGTCTCTCCGTCGCTTCCGACAAGTCCCGCCCTGTCTATGGCAAATACGACAGGCAGATTCTGAATGCATACATCATGCAGTATCTGGTCATATGCTCTCTGAAGGAAGGATGAGTATACCGCAACTATCGGGATAAGTCCTCCCGCGGCAAGTCCTGCAGCAAACGTTACCGCATGCTGTTCGGCAATTCCCACATCAAAGAATCTGTCTGGATAAACGTTATGAAATCTCTTTAATCCGGTTCCATCGGGCATTGCGGCCGTGATCGCAACGACCTTTTCATTCCTTGCACCCAGCTTTACCATTACGGTTGAGAATATATCTGTATAGTTTGCCTTGTCCTTCTTCTTTTTAGGAAGGCCTGTCTCAATGTCAAAGGGCTCCGCTCCGTGAAATCTCGCAGGATGGCGTATAGCAGGCTCATAGCCTCTTCCCTTTTCTGTGATGACATGAACAAGGACGCTCGTCTCGCATCTTTTGGCTTCCTTCATGACGGTGATGAGTCCCTTTATATCATGTCCGTCGACAGGTCCGAGATACTTTATTCCCATATCCTCAAAGAACATGCCGGGAACCACCAGCTGCTTGATGGAGTTCTTTGTCTTTCTGACAAAATCGATGATCGGCTGGCCGTACTTTTTTTCGAGCAGGGGATAATAGATGCTGTCCTTCAGATTCTGATAGTTTTCCCTTGTTCTGATGTTGTTTAAGTACTTGCTGACTCCGCCGACATTTTCGGAGATCGACATGTTGTTGTCATTTAGTATGATTATGAAATTGGTATCCATGCGGGATGCATTGTTCAATGCTTCATATGCCATTCCGCCGGTTAATGATCCGTCGCCTATAACGGATACGATGGTCTCGTCTGTTCCCTGTATCTCTCTTGCCTTTACAAGTCCGAGTCCCGCAGAGATCGAAGTAGAGCTGTGGCCTGTATCAAAGCAGTCGCAGTCGCTCTCCTTTCTCTTTGGAAAGCCGCTCATCCCTCCGAATTTGCGCAGGTTTTCAAATCCTTCTCTTCTTCCTGTCAGAAGCTTATGCGTATATGACTGATGTCCTACATCCCATATGATCTTGTCCTTTGGAAGATCAAGAGAAAGATGAAGAGCCATGGTAAGCTCGACTGCACCCAGGTTTGAACCCAGATGCCCGCCGTTTACGGATATCTTTTCTATAAGAAACTGTCTTATCTCGGCTGCGAGCTCGTCGTAGTCCTTCGGATCTATGTTCTTTATGTCATTGGGTTTTTGTATACTGTCAAGTAACATCTCTAATTTGTCCTATTCACCAGATATATGACGAATTCTTCTAAAAATTCGTTGCCGTCACCCATATCCTTCAAAATGTTGACAGCGCCCTTGCTGAGTGCTTCGACATCAGCCTTGGCCTTTTCAAGACCGTTTATAGATACATATGTGGTCTTGCCGTTCTTTTCATCAGATCCTATCGGCTTTCCGAGCTGCTCGAATGTACCTTCAACGTCAAGTATATCGTCCTGAATCTGGAATGCGAGTCCTATATTGTGTCCGATCCTTTCCATCTTTGCGAGGTTTATCTCGTTTGCACCGGCAAGGATCGCGCCTATCATGAGAGCATTCTCGATGAGTGCGGCCGTCTTGTGTTCATGTATGTATCTTATCAGCTTGTCTGTTATCTGGTCTGCCTCGATATCCTCGGCTTCTATATCTGCGCACTGACCGCCTATCATGCCGTAGATGCCGCTCTTTGAGGCAAGTATGCTTATGGCGCGTGCTATAGTCATCGCATTGTAATCGGCACCCGCGATGACGTTTAGCTTGTCAAATGCCTTGCAGGCTGTCTCGAACGCATAGTTTAAAAGACCGTCACCGGCAAGTACTCCCATAGCCTCTCCGTATACGGCATGCGTGGTCTTTCTTCCTCTCCTGTACTCGTCATTGTCCATGCAGGGAAGATCGTCATGCACGAGAGAATATGTATGTATCATCTCAATGGCTGCCATGAAGGGCTCGATGATATCGTCCTCTCCGCCAAAGAGCCTGTATGCTTCAAACATCAAAAGGGGTCTGATCCTCTTTCCGCCGCTTCTTATGCTGTAGTTCATGGCCTCAATAACGGTCTTTGCATATCCCTTTTCCTCGGGAAGATACTTTTCGATAACGCTCTCGATATATTTTACCTTGATCTCAAGTTCTTCGTTAAATGTCATCTACTCCACCTCGTCTAACGGCTCAATGCTTCCGTCGTCCATCAGCTTAACAACTTCCTTCTCAACCATATCTATGCTCTCATTGCACTGCTTTACAAGCTCTATGCCCTGTTTGAAAGCCTCAAAGGACTGCTCGAGATTTAGTTCTCCCGATTCCATCCTGTTTACGCATTCCTCAAGTGAAGAAAGCATTTCTTCAAGTGATCTCTTTTCTTCCATCTAGATTTCCTTCTTGTCCTTTTTGGTCACTACAGCGCTTATTGTGCCGTCCGTGACATATAAATCAAATGAATCGCCTTTATTTACTCTTTCGATACTGTTTATGTTTCTGCCGTTTGTATTAACCGCATACGAGTATCCCTGCTTGAGCTTTTCAAGAGGCGATACTCCGTTAAGCCTCTCTGAAACAATCGAAAGCTCATGTCTTTTCATTGAGATGATATCGAGCATGAACTTTTTAAGATGCTCCTCATCCTGCATGAGTCTGAAACGCCTGTCGGCTATCTGTCTTTTCGGACTCAGTCTTAGCAGATTGCTCTTTTTAAGCTCCACTCTGTTTCTGCTGCTCTCAATATTTACCGATATGTTCTTGTATAGTCTTTGTCTGTATGCTTCGATAGATTCCGTCACGTTCTTTATCTGACAGACAGCGATATGGGCTGCTGCTGAGGGAGTCTCTGCTCTGACATCTGCCACAAAATCGGCTATGGTCGTATCCGTCTCATGTCCC
>JAGCXJ010000073.1 GCA_017961385.1 Lachnospiraceae bacterium | reverse complement strand
TATCCGATATCTTCATGGCTATATCAAGCTCATGCAGTGACATGAGCACAGCCATATCCTTTTCCTTGGCAAGTGTATGTATCTTTTGAAGGATATCAAGCTTGTATCTTATATCAAGATATGATGTGGGCTCGTCAAGTATGAGCACTTTAGGCTCCTGACATATGGCACGCGCAAGCATCACCCTCTGCTTCTGTCCGTCGCTTATGTTTAAGAACTGACAGTCGGCTACATCCGCGGTATCCGTCATTTCTATGGCCCTGTCAACGACATCTCTGTCATGGTCTGACAGAATGCCCAGCATTCCCGTATAGGGATATCTGCCGGTTTCTATCACTTCCCTACAGGTCATCCTTTCGGGTCTTACTGAAGTAGTCATGACCATAGACATCTTTTGAGCTATGTCGTGCGCCTTCATGGCACTCATATCCTCTTTAAACAGATAGACTACGCCGTCTCTTACTCTTAACTGTCCGCTCACGCTTTTTAAGAGAGTAGACTTTCCGCATCCGTTAGGACCTATAAGAGTAACAATGCTTCCCGGCTTTACCTCAAAGCTTATCCTGTTTATCAGATCCTTTTCATATCCGATCGTAATGTCTTCAGTTGATAATCTGTTTTCCGAATTTCTATTTTCTGACATCTTTTCTCTTTATCATGATCATTATCACAACCGGTACCAGCAAAACAGCCGTTACCGAGCTTATGCTCACTTCAGTCGGTGCAAACAGCGTTCTTGCTATCGCATCGCAAAACAGTGTTATTATAGCTCCTCCCAGAAACACTCCCGGTATCATGATCATCGGCTTTGAAGATCTGGTGATGCTGCCGATAAGATGCGGGATGGCGATTCCGACAAAGGATATCGGTCCGGCAAAAGCTGTGACACATGCCGCAAGCAGGCTTGAAACGATGATCAGCATGACACGCAGCAATGTTATGTTAACTCCCATATTGACCGCATATGCTTCTCCGAGTCTGTAGGCTCCGATAGGCTTGGACATAAGAAATGCCGCTATGAGACAGGTCATTATCATAACAGTCATTATCCTTACATCCTGCCAGTTCATGCCGGATAAGCTGCCCATTGACCAGTTATGAAGATTTACGATATTTGAATCATCCGCGAATGTAACAACCAGATCGGTTATAGCAGAACAGATATAGCCTGTCATTATGCCGCATACCACGAGTATGCTCATGTTTTTTACACGAACCGATATGATAAGAACAAATCCCATGGCAAGCATTGCGCCAAGAAAGGCTGATGCTACCATGCCCGCACCTGATATGGTTATTCCTCTGCTTAAAAGAAATATCATCGCCAGAGCGACCGTAAGCTTTGCACCGCTTGAGATGCCAAGTACGAACGGTCCCACGATAGGATTTGAGAAAAATGTCTGCAGCAGATATCCCGAAAGAGCAAGACCGCCTCCTAAGATCATGGCAGCTAAGGCTCTGGGCATACGGATGTTTTTGATTATGTTCACATTTAAGGAATCGCCTGAACGGCCAAGAATTATGTCAACCGTTTCATGGAGTGAGACCTTAACGCTTCCCAAAAGAATATTTGCAGCAAACAACGCAAACAGCAGTATTAAGAAAAAAATAAATGATGTCAGACATCTTCTTTTGCTCATCTCATCCCTCAAGAAATATCAATCAAGCTTCTTAAGATAGTAAAGATCCTTCTCGCTACCCGTGATAACAGCATTAAGATCGTTTAAAAACTCTGCAACTTTCGTAGTCTGCTGGAACAGATCATGATCGGTACAGTATACCCTTTTATCCCTTACTGCTTTAAAATCCGCAAACAGAGCATTCTTTGAGATCAGTTCATCTATAGAATCTATATTTCCAGCTATGGTGCTGTTATAGATTATTATATCAGCATTGCTTGCCGAAGCATAGAAATCCTCCATCTGCATGTTCATCGTGGAAAGAGAATTATCTGCTTTGATCGAATCATTGCTGATCACATAATTTCCGCCTGCCAGATCTATCATCTCGCTTATATAATCGCCCGGCTTTCTTACATTTATGAGTCCGGATGTAGTCACATAGAAAAATGCGACAGTAACATCGGTATCCTCAGATTCCATGACAGGCTCTATCTTTTTAAGCTGATCGTCAAAGTAAGCCTCGGCTATATCATTTCTGTCAAAAAGGATGCCGTAAAGCTTTATCCATTCAAGCCTTGCGAGCGGATGCTTTTCGTAGCTTGAAGTCTCGACCATTACAGGGATCCCCAGCTCCTCAAGCTTTTCCTTGACTTCAGGCTCATGATAGATCATGGTGTTTTCTATCGCCAGATCACATCCTGTGCTTAGTATGAGCTCATAATCGGGAGTTCTGTACTTTCCGGCATAAAGGATCTTTCCTTCATGCATGGCCTTTTTTGCTTCATCGATACTCCAGTCTTCTTCCTCTGTTCCTGAAAGCGCTATATGATCAAGCGCATCGCATGTGCAGACATAATCCATCACAGAGGATGATACCAGATAGGTCCTGTCTAAAGGCTGTTTTAATATCGTGACAGACTCGGGTAAGTCATCCGGTATATCCATATCCTTTGGAACAAGAACAAAATCTCCGGAACCGAAGATGCTTATATACTTATACGGACCGTAATCATAGACGCCAAACCCCGTTGCGTACTTAAGCTTAAGCTCGCCGCTTTTTTCATATCCGGATATCTTCTTTGGAAGACTGTTTTCAAATGATCCGACAGTCACAGCCAGTTCATCACTGTCATCGTCATTCTTTTGGTTAAAGTAGATCGTATACTCTATCTCATGAGGCTTGCTCATCGCGACGGTATCGCCGATGACCTCAAGGGGTTCATCAAGTGTAGCTACCGGTATTGTAAATGTCGATTCACCGCCTTCGTTCTCATTGTCGTATCTGACATTGTCTACGATCATGTAATCGTAGTTTTTGCTGTTCCATACAAAGGTGGCATATAGCTTGCCGTCAGTTCTTGTGATAAGTACAGGTGACTTGATGTAAGCCTTTCCCGATCCGCCCTCTTGAGTTATGTC
>JAGCXJ010000008.1 GCA_017961385.1 Lachnospiraceae bacterium | reverse complement strand
TCAACTAAATAAAACTGATAATCATGAATATCTTGCTGAGATAAAGAAGCTGCTCGATGACAGAAAAGAAAATGATACCAGCCCGTATATGGTCTACCTTTTTAACAAGGTTCATGTCAGATACTTCGGAAAGGGAGCGGACTATAAGGATATCAAGAAAAAGTATAATGATCTTTTGCTGAATATGGAAGACAGGCTTAAAAAGGAAATCGATGATTCGGATGATCCTCTGGCAAAATCGATCGTTATGGCGCGTATAGGTAACTACATTGATTTTGGTGCGATGAATCATGTTGATCAGGACGAGTTTCTTGATCTTTTTCATGACACTCAGATGAGAGAAGACGACAAACTGACATACAGGGCGTTTATAGATGAGTGTAAAAAAGCAAAGAAGTTCTTGCTCGTGTGTGATAACTGCGGAGAGATCGTTCTTGACAGGCTGATGATCGAGCAGTTAAAGAAGCGATTTCCAAACCTTGAGGTAAAGGCGCTGGTGCGCGGGCAGGAAGTATTGAACGATGCAACTGTAGAAGATGCTCTTTACTGCGCGCTCGATAAGGTTGCAGATATTGTTTCTAACGGAGAGGCTATCGCCGGAACGATCTATGACATGATGCCAACGCAGGCAAAGCAGGCACTTGATGAAGCGGATGTGATCCTTGCCAAAGGCCAGGGCAATTATGAGTCCATGTCCGGTCAGGGAAGACATGTATTCTATGAGTTTTTATGCAAGTGTGATCTCTTTACTAACAGATTCAATGTACCGAGGCTTACCGGTATCTTTGTTGAGGAAAGATGACTATGAAAATTTTTAAGGCTGATCGCAAGGATCTTGATGAGATCTTAAGACTTCAGTATCTTGCATATAAAAGCGAAGCGGCATTATTTGGGACTGATGATATACCTCCTTTAAAACAGACGCTTGACGAGGTTGTTGCTGAGTATGAGAAAGGCGTAATACTCAAGTTAGTAACAGATGATAACGCCATCATCGGCTCTGTCAGAGCCAAGGAGGAAAATAAGACGGCCTATATAGGAAAGCTGATGGTCCATCCAGGTCACAGACACAAAGGTTACGGTACGAGATTATTGAATAAGATCGAAGAATGCTTTTCATGTGAAAGATATGAACTCTTTACCAGTACAAGAAGTGCTGATAACATACGTCTTTATGAAAAGAACGGCTATAAAGAGTATAAAAGAGAGGCTGTAAACGATGAACTGATATTTGTCTATATGGAAAAATATAGATAACTGATAAGCAGGATAACGGCATATGGAAATAAACATTTATCATCTGATAGAAGGCGCAAAAAAAGCTAAGGGCGAAGTAGTCATCATAGATGTCTTCAGAGCGTTTTCGCTGGAATGCTATCTCTATTCTTTCGGTGTCAGAAAAATAAGACCCGTAGGAACTGTTAAAGAGGCGTTTGAATGGAGAAAAAGGGATAAAGACTGCGTCCTTGTAGGTGAGAGAGGCGGAAGAAAGTGCGATGGATTCGATTTTGGCAATTCACCGTCTGGCGTAGACCGCGATATGATCAGGGATAAGCTGATAATCCATACGACAAGTGCAGGTACGCAGGGAATAATCAATGCCCAAAAAGCTGATGAGATAATCACCGGCAGTCTTGTCAATGCATCAGCGATCGCAAGATATATCAGGGCTAAAAATCCAAAAGAGGTATCGCTCGTATGCATGGGAACAGCAGGAAAAGTGAAAAATCTCGAAGACGAGCTTTGCGCAAACTACATAAAGAGCATGTTATCAGATGAAAGGACTTTTGATATAGGGGAAAGGATAAAAGATCTTAGGTTAAACGGAGGTCAGCATTTCTTTGATCCAAACAACCAGGAAGTATTCCCGCAGAAAGACTTTTACATGTGCATTGAAAGGGACATATTTGACTTTGTTATAAGGATTGATAAAGATGAGTATGGATATGTAGCAAACAGGATATTCGTTGAGGGTTTAAGCAGATGAAGATAATGGTGAGTGCCTGTCTTATCGGTGAAAAATGCAAATATAACGGCAAGGATAACTGCAGTGAAAAACTTTTAGAGTATATCAAGGATCACGAGGTCATAGCTGTATGTCCGGAGGTAGCGGGAGGACTGTCCATACCGCGCATACCCTGTGAGATCGTTAACGGCATTGTCATCAATAAAGACGGTGAGAACAAGGATGCTGAGTTTAGAAAAGGAGCTCAGATCTGTCTTAGAAGAGCGCTTGATGAAAAAATCGATCTTGCAATCCTTCAGTCAAGAAGTCCATCGTGTGCCGTAAAGCAGATCTATGACGGCAGCTTTTCGGGAAAGCTTATAGACGGACAGGGCATATTTGCCGGAATGCTGTCTGAAAACGGGATAAGAGTAATGGATGTAGAGGATATCTGAAAATTTCCTATTAACGGTAAAAAAACAAAATAAGTCAGCCTATTTTGTCATTTAAGTCATTTATATAAAAGACTGAAAAGGTTAAGATCATATCATAGAAATATGGTTTTGTTTAACGAAGGGAGGACAGATATGGGATACTTTGATGAAAGCGTATATGGAATCGATATGAATCTTGACGGAAGAACAGACTGGAAAGACGATGTGATGATAGTATCTATGATAGAGGAAGAGGAACGCAAAAGACCTGCTGACGAAGTAAGTGATATGGACTTTGATTAAGTCTCATCCGGGGGAGATATAATGGACGAAAATGAAAGACAAATGTCTTATTACAACAGAAAGCTCATAAAGCAGAGTTTTAAAAATGAGCTTAAAAAATCGCATAAAATAAGAGCAAGAGATCTGATACTTACTATTATCGGAAGCTTTATAGCAATGGCTGTTATCGATTTTGTCGAAATAGAGCAGCTATTAAAAAACAGCGCTGTTTCGTTTATCATAGAGGCTGTCATAATAGCACTGTCGATTCAGATCGTATACCTTATCGCAGGAAAGATCTTACCAAAAGATAAGGAAGATATATCGGATACTCAGATATGAGAAAATGCCAGATCGGAAAGAATGAACCCGACTGGCATTTTATTTACATTAATCCTGTATTATTTACATGATATGACATCATATTTTGCACCTGATATCCTTTATATCTTAGCCATATGACAGTATAATCATTACTAGAATAAGACATTAAGAGAAAGGAAAGACGATGATCAACTGTCCTAAATGCAACGAACCGATAGGAGAAGACCTTACATCTTGTCCTATGTGCGGATATGGTTTTACAGAAGAAGACATAGCTAATATAAGAAAGACAATAAGTGAAAGAGAATCTAAAGAATATCAGTACAGGAAAGAACTCATAGAAACATCTGTAAAGAAAAGACGAAAATACGGACTGTTCTATCTGGCATGTATAGTGCTCATGTTTGTCGGGATGTATTTGACACTTTCGACAAAGAATGCGATCTATGCAAGTATCCTTGCACCCGTCGGGATGATAGCAGCTATTTCTTCGCTGATAATCGGTCATATAAACGGAACACTGTGCTGCCCGTATTGCGGGGCATCATTATATAGAAACAACAGAAAATACTGCTCTTACTGCGGTAAGAGGCTGAACTGGTGAAAACGGCAAAAGAACAGCACCTGTCCTGATATCATGCCGGATAACAAATCAGCATAAATTCTATGAAAGCGAGAATACAGATCATGAATGAAATAGAAAGAATAGAAGTAATAGAAGCTGTAGATGCAGCAGATGAAGCACTGAATCATTTAAAGGAAGCAAGAAGCTGTTTAAGCAGCGCCAGCAACTGGGGACTGTTTGACCTTTTAGGCGGCGGATTTATATCGGGC
>JAGCXJ010000072.1 GCA_017961385.1 Lachnospiraceae bacterium | reverse complement strand
TGTGGCCGGATTTAAGTCATGGAAGAACAATTTTGACAGGAACGTAAAAAAGGGAGAGAAGGGGATAAGGATCTTCGCTCCCGCTCCTGTTAAAAAAACTCTCGAGGTAAATAAATATGATGAAGAAGGAAATGTCACCAAAGAGCTTAAGCAGATCACAGTACCTATGTTTAAGCCTGTGACCGTCTTTGATGTCACTCAGACAGAAGGAAAGCCGATCCCCGAACTGATAAAGGGAGAGCTTACAAATAATGTATGCCGCTATGAGGATATCATAGATGCAATAAAGAGTCAGACCGATATTCCCATCATTGAAAAGAGCATTGAAGGAGGAGTAAAGGGATATTTTGATCCAAACGATCAGACTATATACATCAACAGCGGAATGAGTCAGAGCCAGACGGTAAAGACAATGATCCATGAGCTTGCTCACAGCATACTTCATAATAAAAACATTCAGACAGATGAAAAAAAGGACAGAAACAAAAGGGAGATCGAAGCCGAATCTGTAGCATTTATCGTATGCAAGCACTTTAACATAGATACGGATGACTACAGCTTCGGCTACATCCTTGGATGGAGTAAAGATTCCTCTTTGGATGAATTCAGAGACTCGCTTGAGACAATACAGAAGTGTGCTGACAAGATCATCGTCAACATGCAGGCAAGACTGCTTAAGCTTGAATGGGAAAAGAAGAGCTTAAAGAGCAGACTTGATGAAGGAAGGAAAAGATCGGCACTTTTAGGAAATAACATAAAAAGGGAGAAGATACATGAGAGAAACCACACTTTTCAGCATTGAGGAAAGCAACATTGCCGCGATATACAGAGGAAAGAGCAGAGGCATAACCATACAGAGCATAGCAAGCGTACTTAATAACATAGATGACAGAAACATGCGCGAAGTGATGCTCTCAACGATAGAAAAGCTTGCCAATATCACGGATGAAGAGTTTGAAAAGACAAAGTTTGTATTCACGGACTGATGATCGGGTGTAATTAGTTAAAAATCAAAATAAAATGATTATTTATGGTCTTGAACTGGTAAAAGGATTTCTGAGAAAATACTGATGTATGAAAATGAAAGGAGTACATGTCTATGTTTGATTTTAATTATTTTACACCTACAAAAGTAGTATTCGGAAAAAACACACAGGTGAAGGTTGCGGATCTTATTAAGGAATTCGGCGGCTCAAAGGTGCTTGTCCATTACGGAACAGGAAGCGTTGTAAAGAGCGGACTTCTTAAACAGGTTACAGACGTGCTGGAGTGCTCCAACATCGAATATGTGACACTTGGAGGCGCGGTTCCAAATCCACACCTTTCACTTGTCTATGAAGGAATTGAACTGTGCAAAAAGGAAAATGTTGACTTTATCCTTGCAGTCGGAGGAGGAAGTGCCATCGATTCTGCCAAGGCTATAGGATACGGCGTGGCAAATGAAGGCGACGTATGGGATTTCTATGACTATAAGAGAAAGGCTAGTGGCTGTCTTCCCATAGGAGTGATACTGACTATCGCCGCAACAGGAAGCGAGATGAGCGATTCGTCTGTAATAACAAAGGAGGAAGGACTTGTAAAGCGCGGATACAGCTCTGATTACTGCCGCCCCAGATTTGCGATAATGAATCCCGAGCTTACCATGACTCTTCCTGACTATCAGACAGCATGCGGATGCACCGATATCATGATGCATACAATGGAAAGATATTTCACAAACGGCGGAAACATGGAGATAACGGATTCTCTTGCCGAAGGACTTCTTCGTACAGTAAAAAAGAATGCTGTCATATTGAAGGAGCAGCCTGACAACTATGAAGCACGTGCTGAGGTGATGTGGGCAGGAAGTCTTGCACATAACGGCCTTACCGGATGCGGCAATGACGGCGGAGACTGGATGACACATAAGCTTGAGCATGAGCTCGGTGGTCTTTACGATGTGGCACACGGAGCAGGTCTTGCGGCCGTATGGGGAAGCTGGGCAAGATATGTATATAAAAACTGCCTTGATAGATTTAAGAAGTTTGCGATAAATGTAATGGATATAAAGGAAAGCGGATCGGATGAAGAGATAGCTCTTCTTGGAATTAAAGCCATGGAGGATTTTTACAGGAGCATAGATATGCCTGTAAACCTGAGGGAACTCGGAGTCGAGCCTACCGAAGACGAGCTTAAGCTGATGGCTCATAAATGCGCAGTAGGTGTAGGCGGACAGATGGGAAGTGCAAGGCTTCTTAATGAAGAAGACATGCTTGCCATATATAAAGCAAGCGTCTGATGTCATGAAAGGAAAAGATATGAAAAAAGTAGCTCTGATATGGTCAAGTCCCAATAAAGACGGTCTGACAGCATCGGCTAAAGAAAGTATGATAAGCGGACTGACAAGTGATGATATCGAGATAACAGAGATCCATTTAAACGAAAAAAAGATCGAGCACTGCAGGGCATGCGGCAACGGATGGGGAACCTGCAACAAGACCGGAAACTGTGTGATAAAGGACGATTTCAGTGATATCTATGATATACTGATAGAGGCAGACGGCATCATATTTGTAAGTGCTGTTTACTGGTCTGATATGACCGAGTGCTTCAAGGCATTCTTTGACAGGCTCAGAAGATGCGATGCCACAAAGAATCATCTTCTTGCAGACAAGAGATGCATCATAGTTGCATGTGCCGGAGGAACCGGAAGAGGAACTCTTGAATGCATGACACAGTTTGAACGCGGCCTGACACATATGGGAATGAGAGTCTATGACCGAATACCCGTTGTAAGGTTTAACAGAGACTACATGTTAGAGGCGCTTCATAAAGCCGGCGAATGCTATGCTGATGCGCTTTATAACGGATTTGACATGTATTATTAAAAGATAATGGAAAAAGAAAGAATATCAGACAGGGCTGAGCTTACATGGCTTGGACAGATGGGATTTCTCATACGTATAGGAAATACCAAGCTGTGCATAGACTATTTTGCAAGCCCTGACAAAGACAGACTTGTAAAACCTCCCATAGATGCTTCAAAGCTTACCGGGATAGATGCATTTTTAGGCACTCATGACCATATGGATCATATCGATCATGAGGCATGGAAGATATGGGCAAGGACCAATCCCGATGCCGTATTCATATTTCCGAGAAAGGTAATAAGCGGGGTACTGGCTGACGGAGTTGATGAAAAGAAAGCCTGCGGCCTTAATGACTCTGAGAGCATAAGGATAGGCGATGTAACTATCCATGCGATCGCCGCATCACATGAGTTTCTTGATTATGATGAACAAAGCGGACTCTATCCCTATCTTCAGTATGTGATAGAAGGAAACGGGGTCAGGATCCATCACGGCGGAGATACTTTAAGATATGAGGGAATGCTGAACAAGATCACTTCCTTTGGAAATATCGATGCTATGATACTTCCGATAAACGGACGTGACGCAAAAAGATACCGAAACAACCTGATAGGAAACATGACCTATCAGGAGGCCGCTGATCTTGCCTATCAGGCAGGCTGTGACAGGGTAATCCCCGGTCATTTTGACATGTTTGAGTTTAACGGCGAAGACGTGCAGCTTTTTTATGACTACATGGATGCAAAGTATAGAAACAAACCCGAGTGCGTGATTCCAAGACTCATGGAAAAGATATATATTGAGTAAGTTATGCAGTATATTTCTTTAAGACAGATATGACTTAGGATATAATGATCATATGATAACCAGGGGGAGGATTAAAAAATGGCTTTCATATCAATGGTCTTTGCATCGATCTTTGTATGTTTCATCCTGATAGGATGGCTGCTTCTTTTAATAGGTCTGATACTTCATATCATATGGCACATGAAAAAAAGGAAAGATAAGGAAGTGAAGCGCTCTCTAAAGATCTGTGCCAGAGTGTTTACCGTATGGGGACTGATCCAGGGAATAGGTCCCATCGTTCTTATCGCTGCGATCATACTATTTAATTCTTGATTTTGGAGAAGACTATGCTGCCGAGTGCTGATGAGGCTTTAAGAGAACTAGAAATCGCATATAGCTTAAATCCCGGTCCGTGGGTGGATCACTCAAGAAATGTCGGGATCGCTGCTAGAAACATCGCAAGAAAAATAGACACTATGGATCCCCAAAAGGCCTACATAGTAGGACTTTTGCATGACATAGGAAGAAGAGTCGGCATTGTCGACATACCGACACACGTATATGAAGGATATGTTTACTGCACCCAAAAAGGATGGGATGAGGTTGCAAGGATATGCATGACTCATTCATATCTTTTAATGGATAAGGAGTTTGAAAAATTAGCTGAGGATGCGCCTTTAAAGAGCATCGGATCATACATAAAAAACTGTGTGGCCGATGACTATGACAGACTTATACAGCTTTGCGATGCTCTGGCTGTCGATTATGGCTTTGTGATCCTCGAAAAGAGATTTGTAGATGTAACAAGAAGATACGGGATAATGGAAAACTACATCAGGGGATGGGATGTAGCCTTTAGTATAAAAGAGTACTTCGAAGAAAAGATGGGCTGCTCAATATATGATGTGCTGCCGGATATAGAAAAGACAACGCTTTTGACAAAAAAGCCGTGGAAGCCGCCTCTAGAGTGAATCGTAGGTAAGGACGGTGACGTTTTTAAACTCATACAGACATGTCCTCATCATGTTGAGTATGCCTTTCACATCATTTATATCAAAGTATGAGACCATGGTGATGCACTTGTTCGCACTGTCCAAAAAGACATTGAAGTTTGCCTTCATGTTCATCGCGATCTTGTTGCCTACGACCTTGATCTGTTCGGCAGTAGTCATGTTGTGAAGCTGTATGGTAAGTTCGGAAAGCTCGGGCGTTTTGTCATGGACGATGAATGCGACCGTGATCAGCCTGCCTGTATTCAATGACAGTGTGGAAGCATAGGCAAAAAATCCACTGTCATCGAAGCGATGCATAGTGAATTCATGACTTGAAATAAAATCATCGTTCTTTATCTCATTGTAGAAATGTTCCACAGTCTTATTCAACAGACTTATCCTTTCTTTCCCCTTGTAAATATTATAATATTTCCTGATAAAATAATAAACAGTATTACCGAATATCTTACTGATTTTTTATATTTGATTTATAAATTCAAATATCATTTACCGCTGCGTCAGTGATAACGCAAAAAATATACATCTGAGGTTTTTAAGTTGGAAGAGAAGAAGTTCCTGTTTGAAAAGGACAGCATCTGGCATGCCATGATGGTCATGGCGCTGCCTGCTATAGCAAGCCAGCTCATAGCGCTTGTATATAACCTGGCAGACACCTGGTTCATAGGTCGGACCAACAATCCGTACATGGTGGCATCATGCTCTCTGGTACTGCCCGTATACATGCTGACCATCGTCATATCAAATATCTTCGGAGCAGGCGGAGGAACGCTGATCGCAAGACTCATCGGAAGCGCGGATGATGATGAGGCAAAAAAGGTATCCGCTGCATGCATATGGATGTCTCTTGCTACATCGGTCATATTTTCTCTCATATGTCTCATTTCAATGACGCCGCTTCTTCGGTTTCTGGGAGCCAGCGACAATGTTCTGTCATACTCGAGACAGTATATGTTTTTTGTCGTAGTCTGCGGCTCTGTTCCCGTTATCATGAGCAATACGCTCTCATCCATGCTAAGGAGCATCGGGCTTTCCACCAAGGCTTCGTTCGGCTTAAGCTTATGAGGCGTATTGAACATCATCCTTGATCCCCTTTTCATGTTTGTGATATTAAGTGACGGCAAACAGGTGATGGGCGCAGCTTTGGCAACTCTTGTGAGCAACGTTGTCGTT
>JAGCXJ010000071.1 GCA_017961385.1 Lachnospiraceae bacterium | reverse complement strand
TACATCCATCATCTCATCATGGGAAATCTATTTCTTATCTTCAACACAGGTCTTTTCTATGAGGGCGATCATTGCATATCCCCCTCCGAAAGTAAACGTACCTATCTTTGCAAACGCAAAAAACAGATCTAAAAAAATATGCACTTTTGATTCCCCTTTTTGCTACAGATTCTTTTCTCTGAAATTCCCTTGCCCACAGAGAACTAGGTCATATAAGAAGCAAAATCGATATCCTTGGTCAGATATTCTTCTGTTTTGTTAAGATAAGCCCTTACTGCCGTCCAATCATCTTTCAGTTTCCTGAGGTTCTCAGCTTTTATATACCATAAAGGCTTCAAGTATCGATAAAGCATCAAAACCAGCTGTTTTTCAACATCCGAATACTCATAGTATTCTCCGACGACTTTCAGCATCTCCCGGAGCAGTTCGATCTCGTCTTCAAAATCATTTCCGTATGTTTCCCTGAAAAGATAATTCAGGACAACTTCTTTTCCCGCAAGATTGAAATCGAAAACACCAACGAGCTTGTTCTCATCATCAAGGAGAAGATTGCTGGAACACATGTCAGCCTGGAATACTGATGTAGGAAGCTTCCGGTATACGGGTTCAAGAGCATTTTTGTTTTCTTCCCACAGCTTCCATATCCGGTCTACCTGAGCCCGGAATTCCTCGGGAAGGCCATATGCATATTCTTTCCAGGCAAGTGCGTTTTCCATTATTTCATCCACTTCATAGGTTGAATCAAACAGTTCAAAAATGCACCATCCTGAAGGATATTCCGTGAAGTCAAAATGCTTCTGTGCGATCTTAGCAGTCATCCTCCAGACATCATGCAGATATAACTCTTTCGGGACTAGGTCCACATTATCGCCGTCTCTGTGTTCCCCGGCATATTTATATGGTGCAAATTCTTCAACATAAGCAACGCATTTACGTCCCTTATATTCGACCATCGGGAAATGCCCCTTCTTATCAGCAATTATCCTTGGGGCATAATATCCGAGATTGCGATATTCTTCTGCGGTTCTCGCCCACATCTCAACCTTCTCCGGGGAAGAAAAATCGTTATCAGCAAATTTCAAAACATATCGTTCTCCGTCTACCAAATCGATACGTATCGCTTCCCTGAAATCATCCTCATCATCCCGGCTCTCCAGAAGAAGGATATTCTTGGGCGATACATCGAAAAACAATCCCCAGATCATTTTTATTTCTTTTTCCACTTCTATCTCCTCGATCCGTCACCGTTCCTGAAAAAACTCTATTTCTTCCCCAAGAGGCCCAAAACAGAATGCCATCCTGGCAGGGTACTCCGGATCAGAACGAATGACTATGTCGTTGGGTTCTATGAACACCTTATAGCCGGCTTCTTTTACTTTCCGAACCATTCCATCTACATCATCAGTAGCAAAGGCTATATGTCTTAACGCTCCTTTTGTCTTTATCCCGTCACCGTTATTGAATATTTCCAGCATCCCGTTGCCAAATCCTATCATCGCCCCTTCGGGCCACTCGCGGACTATCTTAAACCCCAGCACATCGAGGTAAAAAGACTTAGCTCTCTTAAATTCGTCTTCTGTTCCGCATTTTAATGAAATATGATGCAATCCTGTTATCATAACTGCTCCTCTCTAGTACGGCGGCGGAGAATGATCTCCGCTTTACAATCGCCCTGCACGGATACGGGTTACGCCGTCTTGCAACCTTACAGATACAGGTCCGTGCACAAACTGTAAGGAAGTATTAATCTATAACTTCTCCAAGCTCATTGTATTTATATTTATAAGTTTTTGTTGTTCCTTCAGATTTTAGAACGGTTTTTATCTTGTCTCCGGATTTATTGTATTTGTATGTATAATGCTCTTCGTATCCTGAACTATTGCGGTAGAATTCAGTTACAAATCCCTTAGAATTATATGTATAAGAATATTCCACAAAATGTCCATATTCAAGATCATCCTTTCTTAGGTAGATCATTCTGCCCTTATCATCGTATTCAACTATGCCTGTCTTATAAAAATGCTGTCCGTCCATGGAATCATAGCCGTTATATTCTTCACGTACGAGCGTGCCTTCATCGTTATATGAGTATACTTTTTCGTCAGCGATGTTGAAAGTGCTTTCAAAACTATATTTTTCCAGTTTGTTCCCGGAATAAGTATACGCAGCTGTAAATTCACCGTTTTCGTTATCCCATCCGGTAATCTGGGTCAGGTTCCCATTTGAGTCATAACTGTAGAAATATTCATGGGCAAACTCAGCCCCGTCAGATTTGCAGACGCTGCTGATCATGCGCCCGTTTTTATTGAATTTTATCGTATATGATTCATAGCAGTCACAGGGATTCATGTATTTTAAAGAAATTTGCTTCTCGGTCATATTGCAGCCGCCCTCTATAGGCTCTCCCCATTTACTGTCGCAGAACATATAATTCTTGAGTTTTGCACCTTTCCTAAGCGTGTACTTTGGATAAAAATAATCCAGAGAAGATACTATGAGTGTATCCAGCTGTTTCT
>JAGCXJ010000070.1 GCA_017961385.1 Lachnospiraceae bacterium | reverse complement strand
GGGAATCTCTTTTCGAGATATTCAACGCTCTGTTCAAAGGAGATGTTCTCGTCATGATCACCTATCTCTGCCTTTGTTGAAGGAGTGTAGATGGGCTCGGGACGCTTGTCTGATTCCTTTAAGCCTTCGGGAAGCTTTATTCCGCAGACTGTTCCGTTTTCCTTGTATGAAGCCCAGCCGGAACCTGTTATATATCCTCTTACGATACACTCAACGGGAAGCATCTCAAGCTTTTTTACCATCATGCTGTTTCCGTTAAACTTATCCTGTCTGAAGAATTCAGGCATTTCATTAACATCGGTGGTTATCATGTGGTTTTTAAGGATATCCTTTGTATAATCGAACCAGAACTTGGACATCTGTGTAAGTACTGTTCCCTTCTTTGTAACCGTGTTGTTTAGTATGACATCAAAACAGCTTATCCTGTCTGTTGCCACCAGTATCAGGTTTTCTCCAACATCATAGATCTCTCTTACTTTTCCCTCTTTAATAGGCTTATACTCTGTCACGACTGACTCCTTTCAATATATAAAAAAATTTAACTTGTGAATTTACCGATAAACTCCCTGAGTCTTGCATTGTCCGAGTTAAACAGCTCATCTGGACTTCCCTGAGCCTGTACTATTCCGTGTTCCATAAATATGATACGGTCGGAAACCTCTCTTGCAAACTGCATCTCATGGGTAACTATTATCATTGTCATATGTTCGCTTGCCAGCTGCTTGATGACCTTTAATACTTCACCCGTAAGTTCGGGATCGAGTGCTGAAGTCGGTTCATCAAAAAACAGAACCTTTGGCTGCAGCGCAAGCGCTCTTGCTATGGAAACTCTCTGCTGCTGGCCTCCGGAGAGCCTGAACGGATAAAAATCAGCCTTATCGGCAAGACCTAATCTGTCAAGAAGCTCCTTGGCCCTTTTTATCGCTTCATCCTTTGACACGTGATCCACATGGATGGGAGCATCGATTATGTTCTGCAGTACCGTATAATGCGGAAAGAGATTGAAGTTCTGAAATACCAGACCGAAACTCTTTTTTATCTCCTTCATCTCATGCTTTGGCGCTGTTATGATCTTGCCGTCTTCTTCCCATACGGCTTTTCTTCCGATGTATGTAATGCTTCCGCCGCTTATGGGAGTTAACATTGTAGCACATCTAAGCGCCGTGGTCTTTCCTGATCCCGAAGGACCTATGATGGATACTACCTCGCCCTTTTCAACGCTCAGATTAAAGTCCTTTAATACCTCGGCATTATCCTCAAAGACCTTTCTTAAGTTTTTTATCTCAAGTAATACTTCAGCCATCAAAACCTCTCTTATCTGAAATAAGACATCTTCTTTTCGAAGTGATCCATGCCAAATGCCACGATATAGTTAAAAACAAAATAAAACAGTCCGGCTGCCATGAGCGGCATGATTGATGCCTCTCTTGCGCCGATCTGTTTTGCTATTGTAAACATCTCCGCCACACTGAGGACAAATGAAAGCGACGTATCCTTTACGAGCGTGATAGTCTCGTTGGTGACGGGAGGTATGATCCTCTGAATGACCTGAACCAGTATTATCTTAAAGAAAGTCTGGGTCTTTGAATATCCCAAGATCTGAGCAGCCTCCCACTGTCCGACATTTATGGACTGGATCCCTGCTCTGAATATCTCTGCAAAGTATGCAGCATAGTTGATCGAGAAAGCTATTATCACGGCTGTAAATCTGAAGCTCGCGCTTATAGCTATCCCGAAGACATAGTAAGGGGCAAAATAAACGACTATCAACTGAAGCATCAAAGGTGTGCCTCGCATTATCGCGATATATACCTTAATAATGCCGCTGAGTATCTTTGATTTGGACATACGACCCAGTGCCACGAGCAAGCCCAGTGGCAGAGAAAAAACAAGTGTCAGTACGAAAATCTCTATTGATACAAGCATGCCGCTCGCAAGCTGAGACAGCATAGTTGATGTCGCCATATATTACCTCACATTAGTTATTTGTCTGATTTTGTGCCTTCAAGGCAAAGGCTCTCGACAAGACCGAAGTCCTCGTACTTTTCAGCGATCTTGTTCACTGTTCCGTCAGCAGCCATCTCAAGGAGAGTAGCCTCAACCTGATCCTTAAGCTCTGTATTGCCCTTTAAGAATCCGATGCCGTACTGCTCTGTAGCAAGCTGATCTGCAAGTATCTCATAACCGCCGTTTCTTCCTGCTATCTCGTAGTTTGCAACACCTATATCCATTGCAAGCACATCGATAGCGCCTGATTCAAGGTTCATGAATCCTGTGTTGTAATCTGCAAACTGAACCAGCTCCTTGAAAGTAGCAGCTACATCTGCCTTTCCTTCTTCATCTTCCAGTGCAGCAAGTGCGGAAGAGTCAGCCTGTACACCGACGATCTTTCCTGCAAGGTCGGCTTCAGTCTTTATGTCTGATCCGCTCTTTACAACATAAACCTGGCTGTTATCTACATAGGGAACAGAGAATGTATAGTCATCCTCACGTCCGTTTATGGTAAATCCGTTCCAGATGCAGTCGATAGAGCCTGATGAAAGCTCCATATCCTTTGCATCCCAGTCGATGGGCTGCTTAACAAGCTCCCAGCCTCTTCTGTTGCATACTTCCTGAGCAAGGTCGAGGTCAAAGCCTACGTAGTTTCCTGCCTCGTCCATGTATCCGTAAGGCGGGAATTCTGCATCGAAACCTACTGTAAATGTCTTTTTGTCTCCTGTCTTTGCATTTGAGCATGCACACAGTGAAAGTGTCATGACAGATGCAAGGATCACTGCCAGAATCTTTTTCATAATCTTTCCTCCTAAATGTCCTAAAAACATAGAATAAGAACCTGTTAATAGTAACATCACCGATTTTTTGTGTCAAGAATATCTGTCGAGCATATCCATGACTTCACCCGCATATCTGGGGTATTCCTTTATGAGCTGCTTTAGCTCGGACTGAGCCTCCTTTGCAAGCTTCTTGTTATAGTCAAGCTGGGCTCTTAGCTTCTGTCTTCTCAGTATATGAGAATGTCTAACTTCGACCATCTCCTTGTGATCCATTATCGCAAGCGGATTATGAAGCCACATATACACATCGCTTAGATGATAGCGCTTTAAAAAGCGGAGCATCTCCTGCTGATATGTATTAAGCTGCTTTTCATTCTCAGCATGCTTGTCTCGCTTTTCTCTTTCCTCTTCATAGAGGTTGTATACCTTTAGAAGCTCCTTTGCCGATTCGGTATTGTACTTATTATATAGGTAATCAAGAAGGTTCTTGTTGTTCACGTATCTTATCTTTACGGTATTCTGCAACAG
>JAGCXJ010000069.1 GCA_017961385.1 Lachnospiraceae bacterium | reverse complement strand
TGCTCTTATTATCAAACTGCTCATATCTTCCTTTCAGGATATATATAACATACACCCGTGCAATTAATTCTTAAACCGCTAAAGAAACAAATTAGGACATTCTATTTTGCTCCTCTGCAGGCTGTATGATATCCGGCATGTATTTTCCGATTTTTTCAACTTCTTTAAATACGATCTTGCTTTTTTCCTTTGATCTGTACCAGTTTTCTGACGTGATACCTGTACTGTCGCATACAGGACAGATCATGATCTGCGAATTGCAAAATACGCTCTGGAAAGTAAGCTTGACCCGACGTGAGTGATAGTTCTTGCATACGATGATGATCCTATCCGTCTTAATATTATTTTCTCTGCATTTTGAGAGGCTAAAAACTGCATTTTCATATGTATTTTTTGCTCTGTTTTCCTTGATGATCTGATCAGGATCACAGCCTGTCTTTATCATCTCATCATAAAGAAACTCAGCTTCACTTACGCTTAGCTTTCTGTTATCTGCTCCGGACACTATGACAAATTTAGCATATCCTTCCTTTAAGAGCTTACTTGCTCTTTCAGCCAGTTCAATCCTGCTGCTTCCGGGTATGATGATAACGTCTGCCTTAGTAAGCTCATCCGATACAAATATGAAATCAGAGACAGCTTTGAATATTTCCATAACCTTTACTTTTCATCCTTATCCAGATACCAGTAAGAATGAAATCCGCTTAAGAAAGTCTTTGCGCCCTTTGGCATCTGTGTCAGTGCATTGAATACATTAATATAATCGCCAAAACCCATCGCTATACAGTAGCATGATGCGATCCCTATAAGATAAAAGTCATGATCTATCAAAAATATGATAAAGGGTATCAGTCCAAAGATGATATTTGGCAGCATGCTCATGAAAACAAATCTTTTCTTTGTCATGCTCTCCGTGCCATGGACAAACAAAAGACACTTCGCCGGATTAAGATAAAGATATACATCCTCCTTAAAGCATGTGGCATGTAAAAATTCATGTGGAAAAAGAGTGACAAGCGCTATCAGCGCACCCCATCTCAAGCCTCCAAAGAGCCTTTTTGCATCGATCCCTTCCATGTGATATACGAAGTATATGAGTAATGCGAACAATGCAATGCAGCCAAGGTTTGCAACAATGGCAAACTTAGTATGTCCCGGCTCCTTAAAGGGCACCTCGCCCTCAACGTGTTTTTCATCAACTTTAAAGTCCGCTTCGCTGCGATACATTCCGCCGTAGTGAAATTTCATTGTCATCCTCTCCCTTTAAATTCATTCCTGTTTATTATATATTTCATTGTTATATTAGGCAAGAAAACGGCCCTTCTTTTGAAAGGGCCGGATTCTCAGGTTCTCTTTTTTCCTTCAATGTAGTCGATTATGCTCTCCTTTGACGAGCCATCTCTTAACATTCTTTCTATCATATCAAGAGTTGCTATATAATCGTCTCTGTTTATGCTGCTGTTTGGACTTTCGTAGCCGTTTGAGCTGTTATTGATCGAGCCTGATCTTGGATTTTTCTTTCTTGATATCACTACAAACACAATGAAGAGCACGAAAATGATAAATACTACCATTTTAAATAACATCATGACAATTGATGCCATATACATCTGTGACATATCCTTCTCCTTTTTGCCTGTGTTTAACTATATATAGAATACTATAACATTTTCTATAAAAAAAGAACAAAAAGGACAAAATAGAGCATGCTATTTTGTCCCCGTATCTATTTATCTTCTTTTTTGTTTCTTGTTAAAAGTGCTATGCAGTTTATGATCTGGCCCACAACTATAAGAGCGAGTGCGATCGCTAGCAGGTGCGTTCCTTCATTCATCATTGACATTATCAGCAGTACTATTCCTGCTACCGATAAGATCAGCATGATCGCGATGAGTATTCTGTTTTTGTTCTCTTTTTTCATTTTTTCTTTCCTTTCATCATATCAGGTTTAAGCTTATCGCTCACTTCGTTTTAAAGATTACAGGAAAGCTTCTTAATTTAACAGGACATATAATGCGCAAATGTCTGTTTTTACCAATGCGACATGGTCTGTCCCGTTATCTTGTTGCAAATATCATTAAAAGCCATACAATGATAAATATCAGAGCGATGATCCAGAAATATCTGCTGCCGTGGATCTTTAGAGGATCAGAGGCTGTGAAATGATCTGTCCCGTCTATCCAGATGATCTTTTCACGATCTGATATTCTCGCATCAAACATCTGAGTAAAAAAATCATCTACATCCTTTTTAAATAGATAAGGCTTCATATCCCAGATATATCTTACCCTTATTATCGTTAACATGTCTTCGCTTTCAAATCTTACGGCATATCTTATCGGGCTTTCGCTGTGCAGGCCGTCATTAAGTCTGTCATCAAAAAAGTCTATATACAGGATGCCGTCTTTTGTGACAGTTTCGTATCTTAATCTAAAATCAGGCTTAGCTTTTAGTCTGTCAATAGCATCGGCAATGCTAAGATCTGTCTCATAGACATGATCAAGCCTTCCTGCTCTCTCATCTTCGATCTTCATCTGCATATCTGCATCAAGTGTATATCCTTTTGGCATGTATCTTTCCTTTTATACTCTCCTGATAAATAAAACCGGCCCCGGGTATTCCGAGGCCGTATCTGTGTCTTATCCTGATCAGTCAAAAACTATCTTTACGCTGCCGACTGTCTTTTCAGGTGCTATATACAGCTTTACAAAGTCGCCGACCTTTACGTTATGAGCTTCCTTATCTGCCTTTGAGATAGAAGCATCGGCGATAGTGATATCTCCGTTCTCGCTGTTGTTCATGGTTGTGTTGTACCATAACAGACGAACATCTGATTTTGAGCCTTTTTCAACGATCTTGGCTACATAAGCTTCCTGAACCCATGCATTCTCCTCTACGAACTGAGGCTCGGCACTCATTATGCGTTCCTTTTCTTCGTTTGAAAGCTTTGAGATCATCTCATCCCTTTCCTTGGCATCCTTTTTTGCGATCGCAAAAACAGCTGCAACAAATGCGCCAATGACAGCGCCAATGATAACATATCCCATACTTTTTCCCTCGCTTAAAATAGTTTTTTCAACAAAAGATATGATAACACATTTATGCGGATATAACAAAGCATAGTTTTAACTAGTTCGCCACAAAGACAAATGTTACCGTTTTCTTGGTATTGACAAGAGTGAGCACATCTCCCGATATCTGTCCGGTCATTTTCTGATCGATATCATCAAAGCTTATGACATACTGACCGTCTGACTGCGTGATAGTTCCCTTATGATCCTTTCCGCTATTGGAAACGACACAGTTTTCACCGTCCTTGCATACAAAAGCAGGTGCCATC